>NZ_JBFRNU010000042.1:0-113801 GCF_041471145.1 Vibrio sp. 10N.261.54.A5
GAAGTGATTGAACCACGTTACACTGAACTTATGGGTCTCGTTAACCAAACTATTGATACGGTTCAATTACAGCTACGAGATGAAGGTATTAAACACCACCTTGCAGCTGGCGTCGTTCTCACTGGTGGAGCGGCACAAATTGACGGATTGGTAGAGTGTGCGGAACGTGTTTTCCGCAATCAAGTTCGAGTTGGTAAGCCGTTAGAAGTTAGTGGCTTAACTGACTATGTTAAAGAGCCGTATCATTCTACGGCGGTTGGTTTACTTCATTACGCAAGAGATTGTCAGATCAGTGATGAAGGTGATTACAGCGAACCTAAGCGTTCAGCACCTTCTATGTCTGGTTTATTTGGCAAATTGCGTAATTGGATACAAAAAGAGTTTTAACCTGAGTTGCAGGAAAAAACGGAGATAACACATGTTTGAACCGATGATGGAAATGTCTGACGATGCAGTAATTAAAGTCGTTGGAGTTGGTGGCGGTGGCGGTAACGCTGTTGAGCACATGGTACGTGAATCAATCGAAGGCGTAGAATTCATCAGTGTTAACACTGATGCACAAGCACTTCGTAAAACAAGCGTGAGCAGCGTGATCCAAATTGGTGGTGATATCACTAAAGGTTTGGGCGCTGGTGCAAACCCACAAGTAGGCCGTGATGCAGCTCTAGAAGATCGAGAAAGAATTAAAGAAGTTCTAACTGGCGCCGATATGGTATTTATCGCAGCTGGTATGGGCGGTGGGACTGGTACAGGTGCTGCTCCAGTTATTGCTGAAGTTGCGAAAGAGTTGGGTGTGCTGACGGTTGCTGTTGTAACTAAGCCATTTAGCTTTGAAGGCAAAAAGCGTTTAGCGTTTGCTGAGCAAGGTATTGAAGAGCTTTCTAAACATGTGGATTCATTAATTACGATTCCAAATGAAAAGCTACTTAAAGTACTTGGCCGCGGCGTAACTCTGCTAGAAGCTTTCGCAAGTGCAAATGATGTACTTAAAAACGCTGTACAAGGTATCGCTGAGCTAATTACTCGCCCTGGTATGATTAACGTCGATTTCGCGGATGTTCGCACCGTAATGTCTGAGATGGGTCATGCAATGATGGGTAGCGGTATCGCAAAAGGTGAAGACCGTGCTGAAGAAGCTGCTGAAACAGCAATTTCTAGCCCACTACTAGAAGACATCGACCTAGCTGGCGCGCGTGGCGTTCTTGTGAACATCACTGCAGGCCTAGATATGCGTCTAGATGAGTTCGAAACAGTAGGTAATACAGTTAAGGCATTCGCATCTGATAATGCAACAGTTGTGATTGGTACTTCTCTAGACCCTGATATGACAGATGAAATCCGCGTAACTGTTGTTGCAACAGGTATCGGCACAGAGAAAAAACCAGACATTACATTAGTTGCTGGTGGTAAAGCTAAGGTTGCACCAACTCCTCAACCACAGGTAGCGGCTCAAACTGCACCAAAAGTGGAAGAGAAAGTGGCACAACCATTGCAAGAAAAAACTGAGGTTAAACCTCAAGTTAAGCCGCAACCAACAACGTCACCTGTTTCTTCAGGTACAGGCGCTAGCCAAAGTGCAGCACCTAAGGCTGAGAAAGAGAGTGGATACTTAGATATTCCAGCATTCTTACGACGTCAGGCTGATTAACAAATACCCAAAATTTGACTATCGTCGAATTAATGGTAAAATTCGCGGTCGGTAAATACTGACCGTGATTTGTAGCACTGATAACGAGGCAAGCAGATGATCAGACAACGTACTCTGAAAGAAATTGTGAAAACAACTGGTGTGGGTCTCCACTCTGGTCGTAAAGTCACACTTACTCTTCGCCCGGCAGCTGCAAATACAGGTATTGTTTATCGTCGTACAGATGTAAATCCACCTGTAGATTTCCCAGCTGATCCAGCGTCAGTTCGTGACACTATGCTATGTACAGCTCTTGTTAATGACGAAGGCGTACGTATCTCTACAGTGGAACACCTTAACGCAGCTTTAGCGGGTATGGGCATCGACAACATTATTGTTGAAGTAGATGCTCCTGAAATCCCAATTATGGATGGTAGCGCAAGCCCATTCGTATACTTGCTACAGCAAGCGGGTGTAGAAACACTGAATGCAGCGAAGCGTTTTATTCGTATCAAAAAGCCTATCCGTTTTGAAGATGGCGATAAGTGGGCAGAGTTTGTTCCATTTAACGGCTTCCGTATGGACTTTGAGATCGACTTTAACCACCCAGCAATTGAATCTGATGAGCAACGTTTGTTGTTTGATTTCTCTTCACAAGGTTTTGTGAAAGAAATCTCTCGCGCTCGTACTTTCGGCTTCATGCGCGACATTGAGTATCTACAATCTCAAAACCTAGTACTTGGTGGTAGCTTTGATAATGCTATCGTACTTGACGAATACCGAATTCTTAATGAAGAGGGTCTACGTTTTGACAATGAGTTCGTAACTCATAAAGTACTAGATGCGATTGGTGACTTGTACATGTGTGGACACGCTATTATTGGTGAGTTTCGTGCATACAAATCAGGTCACGGCCTAAACAACCAACTACTACGTGCAGTACTTGCTGACGCAGAAGCTTGGGAATGGGCAACATTCGAAGAAGAAGTAGGCTCTCCTGTTGCATTTGCTGAACCAGGAATGGTTCTAGCGTAATTGTTGTTTACAGCAATATAAGATTTCGAAAACCAGGTCATTGACCTGGTTTTTTTGTATCTATTTTCCAGATACAGTGTCGTCAACATACGAAAGTTGTCTCCCAATGAGCTGCAGTCTGGCTAATCCATCAGCAATTAGAAAGAAAAGTTCCAAGCACATCAAACAAATGGGGTTATAAATGGTTGTTGGTGTGAAAATTACTTACACTAAAGGGCATTAATTTTAACTCAAGCCTTGAAAACTCTACTCTCAAGTACAATATCAAAGATACTAGATTTATCTCAGTATCCTTGGTTAGTAACTGAAGACTAGTTCATAGCTAGTAGAGACACTGACGGCATTTAAAATAGATCGCGGACGATCTGAGAACGAAGAGATTCCAAGCACATGATTACTAAGCTGCTGACAAAGGTAATTGGCAGTCGCAATGACAGAACACTGCGCCGCCTTAGAAAAATTGTAAAAGAAATTAATAACTTCGAACCAACGTTTGAAGCACTTTCAGACGAAGAACTAAAAGCAAAAACGGTTGAATTTCGTGAGCGCTTAGATAAAGGTGAATCGCTAGACCAACTTCTACCTGAAGCATTTGCTACGGTACGTGAAGCGTCTAAGCGTGTTTACGGCATGCGTCACTTTGACGTGCAAATGATTGGTGGCATGGTTCTAAATGCTGGCCAAATTGCAGAAATGCGTACTGGTGAAGGTAAGACTCTTACAGCAACCCTACCAGCTTATCTTAACGCCCTACCTAGCAAAGGTGTTCACGTAGTAACGGTGAACGACTACCTAGCGAAGCGTGATGCGGAAACAAACCGCCCATTATTTGAATTCCTTGGTATGACTGTTGGCGTAAACGTGCCAAACATGGCTCCACCAGAGAAGAAAGAAGCGTACCAAGCGGATATCCTATACGGAACAAACAACGAGTTTGGCTTCGATTACCTACGTGACAACATGGCTTTCCGTGCTGAAGATCGTGTTCAACGTGAGCGCTTCTTTGCTGTTGTCGATGAGGTTGACTCAATCTTAATCGATGAAGCTCGTACTCCACTTATTATCTCTGGCCCAGCTGAAGATAGTTCAGATCTTTACACGCGTATTAACACGTTGATCCCTAACCTTGAGCGCCAAGATAAAGAAGATTCTGAAGAGTACCGTGGTGAAGGTCACTACACCTTGGACGAGAAATCGAAACAGGTTCACCTGACTGAAAACGGTCAAGAATTTGTAGAAGAGCTAATGGTCAAAAACGGCCTGATGGAAGAGGGTGACACGCTTTACTCTCCAACTAATATCAGCCTATTGCACCATGTTAATGCAGCGCTGCGTGCACACGTACTGTTTGAGAAAGACGTCGACTACATCGTTACTGAAGAAGGCGAAGTGGTTATCGTTGATGAACATACTGGTCGTACTATGCCAGGTCGTCGTTGGTCTGAAGGTTTACACCAAGCTGTTGAAGCTAAAGAAGGTGTGAAGATTCAGAATGAAAACCAGACGCTAGCATCGATTACATTCCAGAACTTCTTCCGTCTATACGAAAAACTGTCAGGTATGACAGGTACAGCCGATACAGAAGCTTTCGAATTTCAGTCTATCTACGGCCTAGAAACAGTGGTTATCCCAACCAACAAGCCTATGGTTCGTAACGATATGCCAGATGTGGTTTATCGTACCGAAGAAGACAAGTTCAATGCGATCATTGAAGACATCAAAGACCGTGTAGCTGCTGGTCAGCCATCATTGGTTGGTACGGTTTCTATCGAGAAGTCTGAACTACTGTCTAACGCACTGAAAAAAGCAAAAATTAAGCACAGCGTTCTAAATGCTAAATTCCACGAAATGGAAGCAGAGATCGTTGCACAAGCTGGTATGCCGAGTGCGGTAACTATCGCAACTAACATGGCTGGTCGTGGTACCGATATCGTATTAGGTGGTAGCTGGCAGGCACAAGTTGAGAAGCTAGAGAATCCAACCAAAGAGCAGTTCGAGAAGATCAAAGCTGACTGGAGAGTAATCCACGATAAAGTGCTTGAGTCAGGTGGTCTGCACATCATTGGTACTGAGCGTCATGAATCTCGCCGTATCGACAACCAGCTACGTGGTCGTTCTGGTCGTCAAGGTGATGCGGGTTCTTCTCGTTTCTACCTATCAATGGAAGATTCTCTGCTACGTATCTTCACATCGGATCGTATGGCTGGTCTTATCCAAAGTGGTATGGACGAAGGCGAAGCGATCGAATCTAAGATGCTTTCTCGCTCAATTGAAAAAGCACAACGTAAAGTTGAAGGTCGTAACTTCGATATTCGTAAGCAGCTTCTTGAGTACGATGATGTAGCCAATGACCAACGTAAAGTGGTTTATGAGCTTCGTGATGAACTGATGAGCTCTGACGATATCAGCGAGATGATCGAACACAACCGTGAAGATGTATTGGCATCAGTGATTGATGAATACATCGCACCTCAGTCTCTTGAAGATATGTGGGATATCGCGGGTCTGCAAGATCGTCTGAAGAATGACTTCGATCTAGACTTTGATATTCAAGGTTGGTTAGACGAAGACGACAAGCTTTATGAAGAAGCATTGCGTGAGCGTATTCTTGCTATGGCGGTTGATTCGTACAAACAGAAAGAAGAAGTGGTTGGTGCTCAAGTACTGCGTAACTTCGAGAAATCTGTGATGCTACAAACGCTAGACGGCCTTTGGAAAGAGCACTTGGCTGCGATGGATCACCTTCGTCAAGGTATCCACTTACGTGGTTATGCTCAGAAGAACCCGAAACAAGAGTACAAGCGCGAGTCGTTTGAACTGTTTGAAGGCCTACTAGATGTACTGAAAACAGACGTTGTTACCATCCTTTCTAAAGTGCGCGTTCAGCAACAAGAAGAAGTTGAAAAGATGGAAGCTCAACGTCAAGCTCAAGCTGAAGAAGCGGCGCGTCGTGCACAAGCGCAACATGCAACAGCTGAAAACCAGCTAGCTGACGATGACGCTGAAGCGGCATCTCCACAAACGGTAGTGCGTGACGAGCGTAAAGTTGGCCGTAACGAGCCATGCCCATGTGGTAGCGGTAAGAAGTACAAGCAGTGTCACGGTAAAATCGCGTAAGTTTAATGAATCGTTGCTGTAGCGCATGATAGCTGCGTTGGTGGTACTCACTTACAGTCGTAAGCTCCGTGCCACCGCCTTGCTCTCATACACTACAACTTAGCTTCATAAAACTGACAAATAGAATATAAAGAGTCGCTTAGGCGGCTCTTTTTGTATGTAAATTTCATGGCTTACTTTGTTACGCAAGGAAGTTGTCATTCCCTATAGCGAGGAGTGAGCGTAGTAGGGAATCTTGTTTAGTTAGGCTCGCGTAGTTTTAGATCCCCAACTCAGTCGTTCCTCTTTCTTGAGGATGACGTATTTAGGGACTATGTGAGTTCAGCGTTTTATTAAGGAACACCATCAATGAAAAGAATCCATATCGTAACGGGTATTATCTTCAATCAAGATAAGTCACAGGTCTTTATCACTAAGCGTCCAGATGACAAGCACAAAGGTGGCTTCTGGGAATTTCCAGGTGGCAAGGTTGAAGAGGGCGAAACTATTGAGCAAGCGATGACTCGCGAGCTTGATGAAGAGGTCGGTATCAAGGTGACCGAGCAGTCTCTGTTTGAGCATCTTGAATTTGATTACACGGATAAGTCACTTAAGTTCGATTTCATTCTCGTGACTGATTTTGAAGAGCAGCCTTATGGTAAAGAAGGTCAGCAAGGTGAATGGGTAAGCCTAGAATCATTGAATCAATACGCCTTCCCAGAGGCAAATGTGCCAATTTTAGAGCGAGTAATAAAAGAGTTTTCGTAATTGCTAGCCTGAGTTTGAGATTGTTGTTAGTTTAAAGAGATTAATCGATTGAACGTTGCTGCAAGAGATAAGTGGCAACGGTAACCAAAACAATGGAGATATTCGCAGTGGTAAGAATTGCAATTGCAGGAGCAGCGGGCCGCATGGGCCGCAACTTGGTGAAAGCCGCTCATCATAATTCAGAAGCAAGTGTTGGAGCTGGTTCAGAGCGTCCAGAGTCATCTTTGGTCGGCGTAGATGTCGGCGAGTTATGCGGTGAAGGTCGTTTTGATGTTGCTTTAGTCGATGATTTGTCTAAAGCCATCGAAGAGTTTGATGTGATTGTCGATTTTACTGCCCCTGTTAGCACATTAGCGAATATTGAACTTTGTAAACGTCACGGTAAAAAACTGATCATCGGTACAACGGGCTTCTCTGAAGAAGAGAAGCAGGTGATTGATGCTGCTTCAAAAGAGATGGCTATCGTAATGGCACCTAACTACAGCGTTGGTGTGAACCTGGTCTTTAAGCTGCTAGAGAAGGCCGCTAAAGTGATGGGCGATTACTGTGATGTCGAGATCGTTGAGGCTCATCACCGTCATAAAGTCGATGCACCGTCAGGTACTGCGATTGGTATGGGCGAAGCTATTGCGGGTGCTATGGGCAATGAGCTGAACGATGTAGCTGTATGGTCACGCGAGGGTATTACTGGCGAGCGCACTAAAGATGAGATTGGTTTCGCGACGATTCGTGCCGGTGACATTATTGGTGAACACACCGCTATGTTTGCTGATATCGGTGAACGAGTGGAAATTACCCATAAAGCTACTGATCGAATGACCTTTGCTAATGGCGCAATCAAGGCCGCGGTTTGGTTAAATGATAAACCAGCAGGCTTTTATACCATGACGGATGTGCTTGGTTTGAATGACCTATAAATAGATATTTATGCGCTGGCAATTGCCGGCGCTTTCTTTATTTGGTGCATTTTCCTTAGTAATCTCACTTCTCCGATCTTCCTTCTACTTTCTTCTTATCGCCTTTTTGACTCCATTTCTATGCTGTTTATGTGGTCTTTAGTGTGTTTTTTGTTTTAGATCTTTAAATTGTCATGTTTTCTCTTGGTATTTATCGATTGCGTTTTGTTGCTGATATTTTTATCACTCTATGGTTGGCTAAAATGAGGAGTGAAAATTAGAAAATCGTAATATTCGAGCTAAATGCGCATGAAAGTTGAACTTTTGGAGCTTTGAGGGGGTAAATTGAATTAGTCCTTACAAATGTTTAATTTCTTTTGAGTTAAATGTTGACACGTATCACGCAGATCACTAAAATACCGCCAATTTGTCTAATTTCCATAAACACGCAGTTTTTGGTGTTGCAGGAAGGTAGATTTGCAAATTAAATCAATTTTAATGCATTTTTATTTCTGGAGGTTGTCTTGAAGAAGTCAGCACTACTCGTCCTAGAAGATGGGACAGTATTTCACGGTGAAGCCATTGGCGCTGTAGGTTCTGCAGTTGGTGAAGTCGTTTTTAATACCTCGATGACGGGGTACCAAGAAATCCTCACTGATCCTTCCTATTCTCAACAAATCGTTACCCTTACTTACCCTCACATTGGCAATACCGGAACCAATTCCGAAGACGAAGAATCTTCTTCAATCCACGCTCAAGGCCTTGTGATTCGCGATCTCCCTCTAATCGCTTCTAACTTCCGTAATGAACAATCCCTTTCTGATTACCTTAAGTCGCAAAACGTTGTTGGTATCGCTGATATCGATACTCGTAAGCTGACGCGTATTCTTCGTGAAAAAGGCGCACAGAACGGTTGTATCGTAGCTGGCTCTTCAGTAAACGATGGAAACCTAGACGAAGCTCTAGCTCTTGCTAAAGCAAAAGAATTCCCTGGCCTGAAAGGTATGGACCTTGCGAAAGAAGTTACAACAAAAGAAGCGTATCAATGGAAACAAGGTTCGTGGACGCTTACGGGTGGACTTCCTGAAGCGAAAGCAGACTCAGAATTGCCATACCACGTTGTTGCTTATGACTTCGGTGCAAAACGAAACATCCTACGAATGCTTGTTGACCGCGGCTGCCGCCTAACGGTTGTTCCTGCTGAGACTTCAGCTGAAGAAGTACTTGCTCTGAACCCAGACGGTGTTTTCCTTTCAAACGGCCCTGGTGACCCAGAACCGTGTACTTACGCAATTGAAGCGACAAAAGTGTTCCTAGAAAAAGGCTTACCAATCTTCGGTATCTGTCTAGGTCACCAGATTCTTGCTCTTGCGTCAGGCGCTAAGACAGTGAAGATGAAGTTTGGTCACCACGGTGCAAACCACCCGGTTAAAGATTTAGATCGTGATGTTGTGATGATTACTTCGCAAAACCACGGCTTTGCTGCTGACGAAGAAACCCTTCCAGAGACACTACGTGCAACGCACAAATCACTATTTGATGGTTCTCTACAAGGTATTCACCGTACAGACAAACCAGCATTCAGCTTCCAAGGTCACCCTGAAGCGAGCCCAGGTCCAGAAGACGCAGCGCCGTTATTCGACCACTTTATTGAACTAATCAAACAGCACACAGCGTAATTCGGAGTAGTAGACAATGCCAAAACGTACTGACATTAAAAGTATTCTTATTCTAGGTGCTGGCCCGATCGTTATCGGCCAAGCATGTGAGTTCGATTACTCTGGTGCTCAAGCTTGTAAAGCGCTTCGCGAAGAAGGTTACCGAGTTATTCTTGTGAACTCGAACCCAGCGACAATCATGACTGACCCAGATATGGCAGATGCAACTTACATCGAGCCTATCCAATGGGAAGTTGTGCGTAACATCATCGCTAAAGAGAAGCCTGATGCAGTTCTACCTACTATGGGTGGCCAAACTGCATTGAACTGTGCTCTAGACCTAGAAAAGCACGGCGTTCTTGAAGAGTTCGGTGTTGAAATGATTGGTGCAACGGCTGACGCTATCGATAAAGCAGAAGACCGTTCACGCTTCGATAAAGCAATGAAAGCAATTGGCCTTGAGTGTCCAACTGCTGATACAGCGAAAACGATGGAAGAAGCTTACAAAGTTTTAGACATGGTTGGCTTCCCTTGTATCATTCGTCCATCGTTCACGATGGGTGGTACTGGTGGCGGTATCGCTTACAACAAAGAAGAATTTGAAGAAATCTGTCGTCGTGGTTTGGATCTATCTCCAACTAATGAACTTCTTATCGATGAATCACTTATCGGTTGGAAAGAGTACGAGATGGAAGTGGTTCGTGACAAAAACGACAACTGCATCATCGTATGTGCGATTGAAAACTTCGACCCAATGGGTATTCACACAGGTGACTCAATCACTGTGGCTCCAGCTCAAACGCTGACAGATAAAGAATACCAACTAATGCGTAACGCATCTCTAGCAGTACTGCGTGAGATTGGTGTTGAAACAGGTGGTTCAAACGTACAGTTTGGTATCAACCCGAAAGATGGCCGTATGGTTATCATCGAAATGAACCCACGTGTATCTCGCTCTTCTGCACTAGCATCTAAAGCAACAGGTTTCCCAATCGCTAAGATTGCAGCGAAACTGGCTGTTGGTTTCACGCTAGACGAGCTAATGAATGACATCACTGGCGGCGCAACTCCAGCATCATTCGAACCAACAATCGACTACGTAGTAACTAAGATTCCTCGTTTTAACTTCGAGAAGTTTGCAGGTGCTAACGACCGCCTAACGACGCAAATGAAGTCGGTTGGTGAAGTTATGGCTATCGGCCGTAACCAACAAGAATCTCTACAAAAAGCACTTCGCGGCCTAGAAGTTGGCGCGACTGGTTTTGACGAAATGGTAGACCTAGACGCACCAGATGCTCTAACGACTATCCGTCACGAACTTAAAGAAGCTGGCGCAGAGCGTATTTGGTACATCGCTGACGCATTCCGTGCTGGTATGTCGGTAGATGGTGTATTCAACCTAACGCAAATCGACCGTTGGTTCCTAGTTCAAATCGAAGACATCGTTAAGCTAGAGCAAGAACTTAAAGCGAAAGGCTTTGCTGGTCTAAATAAAGACGAGCTAAACAAGCTTAAGCGTAAAGGTTTTGCTGATGCGCGCCTATCTAAGATTCTAGGTGTAGCGGAAAGCGAAATCCGTCGTCTACGTGACCAATACGATATCCACCCGGTATACAAGCGTGTAGATACGTGTGCAGCTGAGTTCTCTTCAGATACGGCTTACATGTACTCATCTTACGATGACGAGTGTGAAGCAAACCCAACAGACAAAGAAAAAATCATGATTCTAGGCGGCGGTCCAAACCGTATCGGCCAAGGCATTGAATTTGACTACTGTTGTGTACACGCATCACTAGCGCTACGTGAAGATGGCTACGAAACTATCATGGTTAACTGTAACCCTGAGACAGTTTCTACAGACTACGATACGTCTGACCGTCTGTACTTCGAACCAGTAACTCTGGAAGACGTACTAGCAATCGCTCGTGTTGAGAAGCCAAAAGGCGTTATCGTTCAGTACGGTGGTCAAACGCCACTTAAACTGGCACGTGCTCTTGAAGCTGCTGGCGTACCAATCATCGGTACTAGCCCAGACGCAATCGACCGTGCAGAAGACCGTGAGCGTTTCCAAGTTGCTGTAGACCGTCTAGGCCTACTTCAACCAGAAAACGCGACAGTAACAACAATGGAGCAAGCGGTAGAGAAATCTCGTGAAATCGGCTTCCCACTTGTTGTACGTCCTTCTTACGTACTTGGTGGTCGTGCGATGGAAATCGTATACGACGAGCAAGACCTACGTCGCTACTTCAACGAAGCAGTTAGCGTATCAAACGAATCTCCAGTACTACTTGATAGCTTCCTAGATGACGCTGTTGAAGTAGACGTAGATGCGATTTGTGACGGTGAGCGCGTTGTAATCGGCGGTATTATGGAGCACATCGAGCAAGCGGGTGTTCACTCTGGTGACTCAGCATGTTCTCTTCCTGCATACACGCTAAGCCAAGAAATCCAAGACGTAATGCGCGAGCAAGTTGAAAAGCTAGCGTTCGAGTTGGGTGTTCGTGGTCTGATGAACACGCAGTTTGCTGTTAAGAACAATGAAGTGTACCTAATCGAGGTTAACCCTCGTGCAGCACGTACGGTTCCATTCGTATCTAAAGCAACTGGTGCGCCAATCGCTAAGATTGCCGCTCGTGTAATGGCGGGTCAATCTCTAGAGTCTCAAGGCTTTACGAAAGAAATCATCCCACCTTACTACTCAGTGAAAGAAGTTGTACTTCCATTCAACAAGTTCCCTGGTGTTGACCCACTGTTAGGCCCAGAAATGCGCTCTACTGGTGAAGTTATGGGTGTTGGTGCGACGTTCGCAGAAGCATACTCTAAAGCTGAATTGGGTTGTGGTAACATCTACCCAGAAGGCGGTCGTGCACTTCTTTCTGTTCGCGAAGGCGACAAAGAGCGTGTTGTTGACCTAGCATCTAAGCTATCTAAGCTTGGTTACCAGCTAGACGCAACTCACGGTACTGCGGTTATCCTTGGCGAAGCGGGCATCAACCCACGTCTAGTAAACAAGGTACACGAAGGTCGTCCTCACATTCTTGACCGTATCAAGAACAACGAGTACACGTACATCGTGAACACTGCAGCTGGCCGTCAAGCGATTGAAGATTCTAAAGTTCTTCGTCGTGGTGCACTTGCTGAGAAAGTTAACTACACGACTACGCTAAACGCTGCATTCGCGACTTGTATGGCGCACACTGCAGACGCGAAAACGTCAGTAACTTCAGTTCAAGAGCTACACGCTCAGGTTAAAGCTTCTCAAGCTTAATCGCCTAAAGTGTATCGCTGATATGCGGATATAAATGCTCAAAGCCCACTCCTCGGAGTGGGCTTTTTTATGTCTGTTATTCCGCGGTAGCTTAATGATGAATATTTGGAATAGGTTAGAATCTTGTGTTTCGTTATTGCTCGTCTGCTGTGAGTGGTAACTTGTCGCTACACAGGATTTTAAGGCGTTGGGTATATGGAAATCACTCTAGAAATATTGGCTATCTTGTTTGTTGTTGCAACGGCAGCAGGCTTTATTGATGCAATGGCTGGCGGCGGTGGGTTACTGACTCTACCTGCATTGCTAGCGGCTGGAGTTCCACCCACGCAGGCACTGGCAACCAACAAACTCCAAAGCTCATTTGGCAGCTTCTCCGCGAGTTGGTATTTCGTGCGCAACGGTATCGTCAGCATCAAAGAGATGCGCCTTGCTATCTTTTGTACCTTTATTGGCTCTGCAATTGGCGCTGAGTTAGTCCAGCACATTGATGCGAGCCTACTGACCAGTGTTATCCCACTGCTGCTTATCGCTATCTCTCTCTATTTCCTGTTGGCACCCCAAACTAGAGCGTCTGAAGGAAAACAGAAGATCTCTGAGGCCATGTTTGCTCTGTGTATTGGTGGCGGCGTGGGTTTCTATGATGGCTTTTTTGGCCCAGGAACAGGTTCTATCTTCACCGTCTGCTTTGTTGCTATTGGTCACTTCTCGTTAGTCGATGCTACGGCGCGTACTAAAGTACTTAACTTTACCTCGAATATCGCTGCCTTAATTTTCTTTATTTTGGCTGGTTTGCCTATTTGGGAGTTGGGATTAGTGATGGCGGTCGGTGGATTTATGGGCGCTCAGCTTGGCGCTAAAGTGGTGGTGACAAAAGGGCAGAAATGGATTCGCCCCCTTGTGATCGTGATGTCGATGCTAATGGCGTCTAAACTGCTTTGGGAACAGCATCAACAATCGATTCTATCAGTGTTTTAACTCGTGGAGACTGGTAACTATTTGGTCTGACACAGATATGAATCGGCCGAATCAAGCCTGCTAATTCGGTGAAGCTATACAGATATTGAGGCTCAATATTGAGTGTTTTTACGATAGAGAGCGGTATTAACGCTGGCCCAGTCCCGCCCAATGCAAGTTGAGCCGCTGCGGTGTAGGCATCCATCTCCATCAAGGGTTTGATACCAAACTTCTCTAATACAGAAAGTTGATAAGAATTGGCAGGGTTGGTCATGTCGTTAGTGATGACCATTGGAGGAAGCTCCGTTAGCGGTGACTTACTCACTATGTAAAACGGCTCATCAAATAGATGGAAGGTCATCAACCCATGATGCGGTGGCAGTAAGCCAGCACACAACCCCAAGGTCGCCTTACCAGATTGCACTCGCTCTATGATTCTCGGCGTGTGGTTGGTGGTAATGGTGATGTACTTATCTTGCTGGATGAACTGGCCCATCATCTCACCTAAATAACCGGCTATCAGAGACTTAGAGCTGTCTAGGGTGATGAGAGTAGTATCTTCCAACTCTTGCTGTTCATAAATAAGCCCGCGAAGTTCATTGAATGTCGGGCCAATACTCTCTATTAATGCTATCGCATCTGGCGTGAGTTTTATCTGTCGGCCACTCGGTTCAATGAGCTTTTTACCTAGCTTCTTTTCTAAATTCGCAATCCGTTTGCTGACCGCTGATTGGCTGATATAAAGCAAACTGCCTGTGCGGCTCATGGTCTTTGCTTTACTCAATACCAGTAGAGTTTCGATTCCTTCGAGTAGCATTGGGTTATATTCATGAAATTTGGGAATGATTGTTTCAACTTACCTCAAACAACATTCATTCTCTAGTCTTGAAACTAAAGCTTTGAACCAAGTTAGGTATTTTTAGCTATGCTCGCACGTGTAGCGCGAGAGCATAATAATTGTGTTGGGGAGCTCAAATTAAGAAAGGCTCCTTTACGGAGCCTTTCACTTTGTAACGTTAGCTTATTTGATGGCGAAGGTCGGCAATGATAAATGCCAACGAATAGCGCCAAGCCTTATCAATAGTGTTGAGAACACGCCGGCCAGAAATGCAGTTTCTGAATCGTGCCCCATGCTGATCGCCATGGTATGGAAAGTACCACCAATGATACAAGCGGTCGCGTAGACTTCACTTCTCAGAATCATTGGCACTTCACGGGCAAGCACGTCGCGGATAATACCGCCACCGCAGCCGGTGATGACACCCATGATGATCGCCACTAGTGCTGAATCTTGATAGATAAGTGCTTTTTCTACACCAATGCCAACAAACACCGCTAGGCCAATCGCATCACATACCGGCAATATCCACCAAGCCAGACGTTTCGGGCGTCTTACAATAATCATGGTCAGCAAACAGGTGATGATGATGACCCAAAGGTAGGTGGTATCGGTGATCCAAAACACGGGAGTTGCACCCAATGCCATGTCACGAATTGTGCCGCCGCCAATCGCGGTTACACTGCCTAGAACGGCGACGCCAAAGGGATCCATCTTAAGACGGCCAGCGACAAATACGCCTGAGACGGCAAAGATGGCAGTGCCAAATAAATCGATAATATAAAGCAGCATGGAGTCCATGATACTGGTGCTCTTATAGTTAAAATTGTAGGGACAGGTCGGTGGCGAATTGTACGAAAAAACGCAGCAAATAGTTAGTGATTTTGCCTAGCTCTATCGAAGAAATCGCACACTTGTTGGATCGCTTTCAAAGTTCTCGTTGTCGGGCGATTAATCCAGTCTGAATTGAGGGACCAAATCTGATTTTGAGCGACTGCTGGGATTTCATCTTCCCATGTTTGCCACATGGTTCCATTCTCAATCGCGTGCTGAGAAGTGAAAATCACTTGCGGTTTTCTTAATACAACTTGTTCAATACCAACTTGCGGATATGGCGAGGCGCTGTCTTCAAAAATATTGTGTCCACCACAAAACTCAAACACCTCACTTGGCCAGTGTCCTTGAGCAACAGTGATGATCGGCTTTTCACTGAGCTGGTAGAAGTAGTTTACTGGCTCGGCATCTTTGTATTCTAGTCTCAACGCGTTGAGCTGCTCTCTGTATTGCTGAGCGTTATTTTCGCCAATGCTTGGATCGCTAGCGTATTCGCTCAGTTGTTCAATATTGGTTGCGATACTGTCTAGGCTTTTGGTCTTGGAGTAGTAAATATTAAAACCAAATTGCTCTAGTTTCGCGAGCTCTCTGGGCGGGTTTCCCGCTGGCCACGCAAGAATCAAATCAGGCTGAAGTGCGATGATCTTCTCAACCTTGATACCTTGATAGTTTGCCACTTTTTCAAGCTTATCGGCTTGTGGTGGGTAATCACTTCGTTCACTTACGGCAACAAGGTTGTTGCCTAAACCAGCGCTGTACGCGAGTTCAGTGGCATGAGGAGCAAGGCTGACTACGCGTTGAGCCGGCTGTACTTGTTCTTGAGTCCGTGGTGCTTCTTCTGCAAATGATAAAGGCAGCCATAAGCTGGAAGACAAAATAGTAAGGCTTGTAACAAGTGCTGAAGGTTTCACTCTAAATCCCTTGGTGAATAAATAGTAAGGCTAGGCTTTGTAAAAATATCCAGATAGCGATGCGACCAAAGAGTAGTTTCTGAACCTGAGATAGATGCAGAGCTGACGGTGCGATTCTTCCGCCTAATTTCGCGCGAATGGCTTTAGTGTTGTCGTAAATCGCAGGGCCACCTAATGATAACTCCAGCTTGTTGCCAACAGCCGTGATTAACCAGGCTGGGCCGGGTAGTGGCCAAGAGCGACTTTGGACTAGCATCATCTTAAATGTGTGCGTTGCTTTATCACCAAAGACGATCATCAAGGCAAATAAGCGCATTGGTATAAGTTCTAGGATAGCGACGATCTTGATTGCCGTTGAGCCGAAAGGAGAAAACTGCTTGCGACTTGGCGACCAAGCTCGAGCTAACTCGACCACAAGGCGATACATTAACGCAGCGATTCCACCACCAATGGCGTACCAGAACAACACACAAACTACGTTACGAGCGTAACCCATGATTATGGTTTCTGTGGCGGCTTTGCCGAGGCCAAGTGACGAAAGTGATTCGGTTTGACGGTTGACAATCGGAGCCAGTAACTGACGAGCGGCCGCTTTATCTTCTCGGCCAAGTACTTTGATCAGTTGGTTAGCCAGCTTTTCATTATTGCGCCAATCAATCGCGAGTAATAACAGTGCCAATTCAAACAGTTGAGATTGCCAAACCAATGGTTGCAGTGCCAATAGAATAACCAGAGTTGGCAGTACCATTAACCCCCAGGCTAATGTACCTGAGATTAAACTTTGGGAATAGTTGTGGTTGTTATTAACCTTGCTTGCTAAAAGCTCAGCAAACTTATGCCATAAGGTCGTGGGGTGTGCGGCATGGGGGATAGGTAAAATTAAATGAAAAAGCAGTGCTCCCCACATCACAAGGAGCACGCCATTTGCAAATACCTGATCAAACAGTGTTTGCATGTCTAGTCGCTTACTTTAGTAGGGCAACCATCTTGATAACCATTTCAGAAGAGCTTTGCGCTGCTAGTGGCAGGAACTCTTCGAAGCTCATTGGTGATTCTTTGTCTGCAACATCAGAGATTGCACGAACAACCACGAATGGTACTTGGAATTGGTGACAAGCTTGAGCGATAGCCGATGCTTCCATCTCTACAGCAACAACAGATGGGAAGTGCTTGCGGATGAACTCTTGGCGTTCTGCTGTGCAAACAAATGCGTCGCCAGTACAGATAAGACCGCGAACGGCATGCTTGTCTTCCATTTGTGCTAGTGCTTGTTCAGCAACAGCCATCAGTTTGTCGTCAGCTTTGAACGCTGCAGGTTGACCTGCCATTTGGCCGATTTCGTAACCGAAAGCTGTAACGTCTGCATCGTGGTGTCGAACTTCAGTTGAGATAACCACATCGCCAAGGTTCAGTGTTGAATCAAAACCGCCAGCAGAGCCTGTGTTCAGAACGGCATCTGGTTGGTATTCGCTTAGTAGGATTGAAGTACCAACAGCCGCTGCTACTTTACCAATGCCAGATTGAAGCAAAACAACGTCAACACCATTTAGCTGACCAGAGAAAAAGGTACAACCGCCTTTATTAACTTCAGTAATGTCTGAAATTGCTGCTTTTAGGATCGCAACTTCTTGCTCCATTGCGCCAATGATGCCGATTTTCATGTGTAGTCTCTTAATAAATAATATTTAAACAGTAGAGCGAAATTGTAGCATGGATAAGAAGTGTCGAGCGACTGCCCAGAGGCACTTCTCATCCGAATAGTAGCGATTTATCTGCGTATTCTTTTATCTATTTGATTAGGCCTTCGCTTTTCAAGCTAGCACGAAGTTGTTCAGCTCGTTTTCGGTTTACGCCAAAATCAGAATGGCCAGTACGAGACTCTGAACGCACGATCAGTTTGCCATCCGTGATCTTAAGCTCTAAGTCATCGACAAAACGCATGATGCGAGAGGTACATTCAACACGCAGATAATCTTCTGTTTTACTCGCGGTTTTCGATCCCGGTAAGGTTAGTGCAACCTGCTCAATCGCATCCAAGTTCGCTGAATCTGACAACTCAAACGCGGCCAATGCGTGCTGCTCACGGTCATCTTGAGTTGATACGCAGTTTGGTTTGTCTCCACAAGGTGATGAAGTTCTGTCTTTCATGTCCGTGATTCCTTGGCTGCAAGCGGTTAAAGTCAAAAGAGATAGAGAGAGGAGAGCGGCTTTTTTCATAGTGTTTCCTATGGCGTTGTTTTAATTTTAATTGTAGTTCTCGGTATTTGTTAATTTACGATTGTTTTATGTATTCTTTGTTATGCCGTTGGTAAAACGTATCGAACTTAAAAAAGGATCCATATGCGGATCCTCTTTTTATAGTAATGGATTGATTAATAGAGGAAACTTTAGATTAGTCACACTTCTAGGTAATCCAAGATCCCTTCTGCGGCTTTACGGCCCTCATCGATAGCGGTTACTACCAAGTCAGATCCTCGAACCGCATCGCCACCTGCAAAGATCTTGCTGTTGGTGGTTTGGTATTGAAACTCTTGTTTACCGGGAGCCTTGATACGACCCCACTGATCGAGTTCCACACCGAAGGGTTCTAGCCATTCCATCGCATGAGGTTGGAAACCAAATGCCATGATCACAGCATCGGCTTCAAGAACATGTTCACTGCCTTCGACAGGCTCTGGGCGACGACGGCCTGCTTCATCAGGTTCACCCAAAGCGGTTTTCACGAATTTAACGCCAACCACATGACCAGCGCTGTTAAGCTCTAAGCCAATAGGTTGGAGGTTGAACTTGAACTTCACACCCTCTTCACGCGCATTCTTCACCTCACGGCGAGAGCCCGGCATATTCGCTTCATCTCGGCGATAAGCACAAACAACATTAGCTGCATGCTGACGAATCGAAGTTCGGACACAGTCCATCGCGGTATCACCACCACCGAGCACAACCACTTTTTTGCCTTTCATGTCGATGAATGGTGTTGGGTTATCCAGTTCCATGACCTTGTAGGTATTGGAAACAAGGAATGGCAGTGCATCATAAACGCCCGGTGCGTCTTCGTTATCTAACCCAGCACGCATGTTTTTATAGGTACCGACACCTAAGAAGACAGCATCGTAGTCATCGACCAGTTGTTGTAGTTGAACGTCTTTACCGACTTCGGTATTCATCTTAAATTCGACACCCATACCACTAAAGATACGGCGACGGTTTTCCATGATGCCTTTCTCTAGTTTGAACGATGGGATACCAAACGTGAGCAGGCCACCGATCTCCGGATAGCGGTCAAATACTACGGCCTTCACACCGTTTCGAACTAGGATGTCAGCCGCCGCTAGACCTGCTGGCCCCGCACCGATGATCGCGACCTTTTTATCAGTCCACTCAACGTGAGACATGTCAGGCTTCCAACCCATCTCAAAGGCTTTGTCGGTAATGTACTTTTCAATATTGCCAATGGTTACGGCACCGAAATCGTCATTGAGGGTACAAGAGCCCTCACACAAGCGGTCTTGAGGGCAAACTCGACCGCAAACCTCAGGCAGGCTGTTGGTTTGGTGAGACAGTTCAGCGGCTTCGATAATGCGCCCTTCATTGGCAAGCTTAAGCCACTGAGGGATGTAGTTGTGAACAGGACATTTCCATTCACAGTATGGGTTACCACAGTCTAAACAACGGTCTGCTTGCGCTTTCGCTTGCTGTTTAGTGAAAGGTTCGTAGATCTCTACAAACTCAATCTTACGAATTTTGATTGGTTTCTTCGCTGGATCTACGCGATTCACATCAATAAATTGGTATACATTCTGGCTCATTATTGGCTCCTTCCAATTATTGCGCTTGAACACGAAGTTCAGCAGAGCTGCGGCTTTGATGACCGAGCAAGGTATTAAGGTCCGCCGTCTTCGGCTTCACTAGGTAGAACTTCGGAATCCATTCATCAAAGTTCGCCAGAATAGCTTCAGCGTGTACTGAGCCAGTCTCTTCTAAGTGCTCTGCAATTAAGCCACGCAGATGTTCTTGGTGGATAAATAAGTCAGACAGAGAAAGTGCTTCGACCGACTCGTTGTTTACACGGCCTTGGAAGTCTTCATTCTTATCCATCACATAAGCAAACCCACCTGTCATACCGGCGCCGAAGTTCACTCCGGTTGCGCCAAGAATGGCAACAATACCACCGGTCATGTATTCACAGGCATTGTCACCTGCACCTTCAATTACGGCAACGGTGCCTGAGTTACGCACGCCAAATCGTTCGCCTGCTGTACCTGCTGCAAATAGCTTGCCTCCGGTCGCACCATACAAACAAGTGTTACCGATGATGGTCGCTTCGTTACAAACAAATGCAGTGCCTTGGTGAGGTTTGATAACTACCTTACCGCCTGCCATGCCTTTGCCGACATAGTCATTGGCATCGCCTGTCAGATATAGCTCGACGCCACCCGCGTTCCAAACTGCAAAAGACTGGCCCGCTGTACCATCGAGGTGCAACTTAATTGGTGAGCCCGCCATGCCTTGGTTACCGTAGCGTTTCGCTATTTCGCCAGAGATACGAGCGCCAATCGAGCGATCGGTGTTGATTACGTTGTAGTAAAGGCTGGTGGATTGACGTTTCTCAATCGCATCAATGGCATCATCAAGGATCTGTTGGTTGAGTTGCGCTTTATCAAATGGTGCGTTTGGCTCGGTCCAAAACAGTGGGTGACCTTCTGGAGATACCGGAGCTTCGAGTATTGAAGATAGATCGAGTTTACTCTGTTTCGCCGTGAGGCCTTGAACGGCTTCAAGCAAATCAGTTCGACCAATCAGGTCTGTCAGTTTTTCTACGCCAAGTTCTGCAAGGTACTGGCGAACCTCGTCGGCTAGGCCGGTAAAGTAGTTCACTACCATGTCTGGCAGGCCTTTGAAGTATTCACGGCGTAGTGTTTCATCTTGAGTCGCCACACCCGTTGCACAGTTGTTTAGGTGACAAATTCGTAAGAACTTACAACCCATCGCGACCATTGGTGCAGTACCGAAACCAAAACTCTCTGCACCTAAAATGGCGCCCTTGATAACATCGAGTCCGGTTTTTAAACCACCATCGACTTGCAGGCGGATCTTATGGCGTAGGCCATTGGCTACCAATGCTTGTTGAGTTTCCGCTAAGCCAAGCTCCCAAGGGCAACCTGCATATTTTACCGAGGTCAATGGACTTGCCGCGGTACCACCGTCGTAGCCAGAAATCGTAATCAGGTCGGCATAGGCTTTCGCCACACCAGTAGCAATGGTGCCCACACCTGGCTCAGATACTAATTTCACTGAAACCAATGCTTTAGGGTTAACTTGCTTAAGGTCGAAAATCAGCTGCGCCAGATCCTCGATAGAATAAATATCGTGATGCGGAGGAGGAGAGATCAGAGTCACGCCTTGAACTGAGTATCTCAGCTTAGCGATTTCTGCCGTGACCTTATGACCAGGTAGCTGACCGCCTTCTCCTGGCTTCGCACCTTGCGCGACCTTGATCTGCAAAACATCCGCATTGGTTAAGTAATGTGGCGTCACACCAAAACGACCGGAAGCTATCTGCTTGATACGAGAGTTACGGTCAGTACCAAAGCGTCGAGGGTCTTCACCACCTTCACCAGAGTTTGAGTAACCACCCAAGCGGTTCATCGCCATTGCTAATGCTTCATGCGCTTCTGGGCTCAAAGCACCGATCGACATTGCCGCAGAGTCGAAGCGTTTAAACAGATCGCTGTTAGGCTCGACTTGCTCTAGTGGTAGAGGCTGATCGGCTTTTTTGAGGCTCATTAAGTCGCGTAACATCGCAGCTGGACGAGCATTTACTTGCTTAGCAAAAGAGAGATAATCCGATGTCTCACCTGTTTTTACTGCAGTTTGCAGAGTGCCAACCACATCAGGGTTATAGGCGTGATATTCGCCGCCGTGTACGTATTTGAGTAAACCACCGTGCTCGATTGGCTTACGCTTAGTCCAGGCTTTACGCGATAAGTTATAGATATCTTGTTGGAAATCGCTAAAGCTTGCGCCTTGGATTCGAGTGGTAACTCCGCGGAAACAGAGCTCAACAACATCGGAATGAAGGCCAACGGCTTCGAAAAGCTGTGAACAGCGATAAGAGGCAATGGTTGAAATTCCCATCTTCGACATGATCTTGTACAGACCTTTGTTGATGCCGTTTTGGTAATTTTGCATTGCGGCACGATAATCTTTATCTAAAGAGCCATCATCCAACATTTTACCTAACGCTTCATAAGCGAGGTATGGGTAAACCGCGGTTGCACCGAAGCCAAGCAGCACAGCAAATTGGTGTGGGTCGCGCGCAGTTGCTGTCTCAACAACGATGTTGGCATCACAACGCAGGTTGGTATCAGCAAGCCTTGTTTGCACCGCACCAACCAACATGGCTGCAGGGATCGGTAGTTTTCCTTTCTCTAAACCTTTGTCCGACAGCACAACTAAAACCGCACCTTCGCTGACTTCTTGTTCGGCGCTATCACATACTGCTTTGATTGCTTGTTCTAGATCTTGGTTATTCGGGTCGTAGTGCATGCTGAGAATGACATGACGATAATGTTTTTGACTCAACTGCAGAAGCTGCTGCATGTCTGAGTAAAGCAGTACTGGTGAATCAAACGTGACACGATAGGCGTGACCGTCTGTTTCACAGAACACGTTCATCTCTTTCCCAATACTGGTCGCCAAAGACATCACGTGTTTTTCACGCAATGGATCAATCGGTGGGTTGGTGACTTGTGCAAACTTTTGACGGAAGTAATCAGTGACCAAGCGTTCTTTTGAAGAGAGCACAGCCATTGGCGTATCATCGCCCATTGAGCCTACTGCTTCTTGCCCCATATCACCAAGCACACGCAGCACTTGGTCGGACTCTTCGTTGCTCATCGCAAACTGTTTTTGGTAGGTCTTGAGCGTGTCATCGTCAAAGCTGCGCTTACCGACTTGCTCATCGGGCAGATCGGAAAACGGTGTGAGTTTGTGAACGTTCTTTTCCATCCACTCTTTATAAGGATGGCGACCTTTGAGGTCATTGTCGATCTCGTTAGATTGCCACAATTTACCGCGGCGCGTATCTATGACGAGCAATTCACCTGGGCCGACACGCCCTTTCTCTGCGACTTCATCCGGTGCGTAGTTCCAGATACCGACTTCTGATGCGAGCGTGATTAGATTGTCTTTGGTAATCACATAACGCGCAGGACGCAGGCCGTTTCTATCTAGGTTACACGCAGCGTAACGACCATCTGAAAGTACGATACCTGCAGGGCCATCCCACGGTTCCATGTGCTTGGAGTTGAAGTCGTAGAATGCACGTAGATCTGGGTCCATATCTGGGTGGTTTTGCCAAGCGGGCGGCACAAGCATGCGCATCGCTCGGAACACATCCATACCACCGGCAAGGAACAGGTCGAGCATGTTATCTAGGCTTGATGAATCTGAGCCTGTCTCATTCACAAAGGGTGCGGCGGTTTGTAAATCTGGCAGCAACGGCGAAGAGAATTTATAGGCACGAGCCTTAGCCCATTGTCGGTTACCTTCAATGGTATTGATCTCACCATTGTGCGCTAAATAGCGGAATGGTTGAGCCAGTGGCCAACGTGGCTGAGTATTGGTTGAGAAACGCTGGTGGAACAGACATATCGCCGATTCCATGCGTAAGTCTGCAAGATCGAGGTAAAATCGCGGAAGATCGGCCGGCATACACAGACCTTTGTAAACCATGACTTGTGTCGAAAGGCTACAAATATAGAAATCTTTGTCTTCGGTGATCTGTTTTTCAATTCTGCGACGAGCGATATAAAGGCGTCGTTCAATATCGCGTTCACGCCAACCCGCGGGGGCCGAGATAAACACTTGCTGAATATTGGGAACTGAATCTTTGGCAATCGGACCTAATACGTCGGTGTTGGTCGGTACTACGCGCCAACCTGCAACCGTTAAGGTCTCTTGAGCGAGCTCTTTATTGACGATGTCTTGCGCGGATTGCGCTTTGATTGGATCTTGGCTGAAGAAAATCATGCCGACAGCGTATTGCTTGCCGAGCTTGAAGTTATTCTCTTCAGCAATAATTCTGAGATAAGAGTCAGGCTTCTGTAGTAATAAGCCACAGCCATCCCCGGTTTTACCATCCGCAGCGATACCACCACGGTGTGTCATGCGATCTAGGGCTGAAATAGCAGTTCTTACCAACTTATGACTAGGTTGGCCTTCCATTTGCGCTATTAAACCAAATCCACAGTTGTCTTTTTCAAGACTAGGATCATATAGAGCCATTGCAATTCTCCCTTTTGCTTCTCTGTCATCCAGACAGTAAATGACTAACTATTCATATACTTGTTGTTTTTTATAAACTGATAGTTTGCTTTAGCCAGTTAAAACGTTATTGGTTGTGTTAACAAAACCGATTGATTTTATTTTCATCAGCTTTACAACGTATAGCTAATTGTGTTTAAGGTCAAGTTCATGGTTAATTATCATGCATAAACGCGATTAGCCACTTAATAATCTAAAATAGTCGATGGATATCAATGAGATATATAAGGTGAATGTTAACGAGATTTAACATGTACAACAGGATGATTTTGAAAACGACAAATGCCAGATAGAAAAAAGGCTAGCATCGAGTGCTAGCCAAATATAAAAGTTAGGAAGGGTATTGCTTTTCCTCTAGGCTAACGTAATTGACGTTAGCCCGAGAAATATTATGCGGAAAGCATGAGTGAATCAGCTTTCGCTTCTAAGTTTGAGTTACCCATTAAGAAGTCATCAATGGCAATTGCACATTCACGACCTTCATTAATACAACGTACAACTAGAGATTGACCAGTACGCATATCACCAGCAGCGAAAACGCCTTTCTGGTTCGTTGCAAAACCTTCAGAAGCGACGTTACCGCGCTCGTCCAGTTTAATGTCTAGTTGAGCAAGCACGCCGGTTGGCTCCGGGTGTAAGAAGCCCATTGCTAGGAATGCCATGTCACAAGGAATAACACGTTCAGAGTTCGCGACTTCATCAAAGCCTGGACGCTCACCTGGTTTCGCATCTTGCCAAACGATGTCAGCAATACGTAGACCCGTCACTTGACCTTGCTCGTTACCGATGAACTCTTTGGTTAAGATGTTCCAGTGACGTTCACAACCTTCTTCGTGAGAAGTGGTGGTTTTCATGATCATTGGGTATTGAGGCCAAGGCATGTTTGCAGGGCGCTTCTCTGGTGGGATCGGCATGATCTCAACCTGAGTAATGCTCGCTGCCTTATGACGGTTTGATGTGCCCACACAGTCAGAACCAGTATCACCACCACCGATAACCACAACGTGCTTATCTTTAGCGTGAATCTCTTCTGTTTTAAGATCTAGGTTGTTAGCACGGCGGTTGTTTTGACCAAGGAATTCCATGGCAAAGTGAACGCCTTTCAACTCACGACCAGGGATTGGCAAGTCACGTGGAACCGTAGAACCACCCGTTAGCAATACCACATCAAACTCTTGGCGTAGCTGCTGAGCGTTAACATCAACACCGATGTGTTGGTTAACTTTAAACTCAACGCCCGCTTCAGCCATTAGGTTGATCTTACGATCAATCACGTCCATACCCAGTTTGAAGTCTGGGATACCGAAGCGAAGTAGACCACCGACTTTCTCGTCACGTTCAAATACCGTTACCGAGTGACCAGCGCTGTTTAGCTGCTCCGCTGCGGCTAAGCCAGCAGGACCTGAACCGATAACTGCGACAGTTTTACCTGTGCGAGAGCGTGGTGTTTTAGGTTTTGCGTACCCTTCACGGTACGCAGTTTCGACAATCGTTTTCTCGATATTACAGATAGTGATTGGGTCTTGGTTGATACCAAGAACACAGGCACTTTCACAAGGAGCAGGACAAACACGACCGGTAAACTCAGGGAAGTTGTTGGTAGAGCTTAGGATATTCCAAGCCTCTTCCCAGCTGTCACGGTAAACCGCATCATTGAATTCTGGGATGATGTTACCAATCGGACAGCCGTTGTGACAGAAAGGTACGCCACAGTCCATACAACGAGAGGCTTGAGTATTGATCTTTTCACCAAACTCTTCGTTAAGTACGAACTCTTTGTTGTCTTCAATTCGAACTGACGGGTCGAGCTTCTTTGGAAGCTCACGACCGTGTTCTAAAAATCCAGTAGGCTTACCCATTATACTGCCTCCACTTCTTCCGTTTGTGCCTGTTGTGCTTCAGCTTTACGCTTTTCAAGAACCGCTTTGTAGTCGCGTGGCATTACTTTAACTAGCGATGCAACACTTGCTTCAAAGTTGTCTAGGAAAGACTGAGCAACTTCACTTCCTGTGAATTCAACATGCTTCGTTAGCATATCTAGTAGAAGATCTTTATCTTCTTGTTCAATTGGATCTAGGTCTACAAGTTCAGGGTTGAGCTTGGTTTCGAAGTCACCCGCTTTGTCCCAAACATAAGCAACACCGCCACTCATGCCCGCAGCAAAGTTACGACCTGTTGAACCAAGGATAATGGCAACACCACCAGTCATGTATTCACAACCGTGGTCACCAACGCCCTCAACAACAACCTTCGCACCTGAGTTACGAACACAGAAACGTTCGCCTGCCATACCGCGAATGAAAGATTCACCTGAGGTCGCACCGTAGAAACATACGTTACCAACCACGATGTTATCTTCAGCAACGATAGAAGATTTCGCATCTGGGTACAGTACCAAAGTACCGCCAGACAGACCTTTACCCCAGTAATCGTTCGCGTCGCCTTCTACTTCGAACTTAACGCCTTTCGCAAGGAACGCACCGAAAGATTGGCCAGCACTACCGTGGAACTTAACGTTCATTGGTTGTGGTAAACCTTGGTCTTTGTAAACCTTCGAGATTTCGTTCGACAGCATGGTACCAGCAGAGCGGTCCGTGTTGATGATAGGGAAGCTCGCATTCACGGCTTCGCCTTTCTCAAGAGCTGGAATCGCAGCTTGAATCAACTTGCGGTCTAGAACGTCTTCTAGGTTGTGGTTTTGTTGCGTCTGGTTGTAGATACCATCTTCTTCACGTGCCTGCTCAATGTGCAGTACAGGTGTTAGATCTAGGTTCTTGTACTTCCAGTGGCCGATGTCATCACGAACTTTAAGTTTGTGCGATTGACCAACCATCTCATCGATAGAGCGGAAGCCAAGTTCAGCCATTACTTCACGCAGACCTTCAGCCATGTATTGGAAGAAAGTGACTACGTCTTCTACGCGGCCGTCGAAACGTTCACGCAGAGTCTTGTTCTGTGTAGCGATACCAACAGGACATGTATTCTTGTGACACTTACGCATCATGATACAGCCTTCAACCACTAGAGCTGCTGTTGCTACGCCCCATTCTTCAGCGCCAAGTAACGTTGCTACTGCAAGATCACGTGGTGTTTTCATCTGACCATCAGATTGAACAACGATACGGTTACGTAGGCCGTTTTTCAGTAGTGTTTGGTGCGTTTCCGCTAGACCCAGCTCCCAAGGCAGACCGGTATGACGGATAGAAGACATCGGAGATGCACCCGTACCACCATCAAAACCTGCGATAAGTACCACGTCAGCTTTCGCTTTCGCTACACCCGATGCAATCGTACCTACGCCAGCTTCTGATACTAGCTTCACGTTGACACGACCGTTACGGTTCGCGTTTTTCAGATCGTAGATCAGCTGAGCCAAATCTTCGATTGAGTAGATATCGTGGTGTGGCGGTGGCGAGATAAGACCTACGCCCGGAGTCGAGTGACGCGTTGCGCCGATCCAGTCATCAACCTTATCACCAGGTAGTTGACCACCTTCGCCCGGTTTCGCACCTTGAGCCATCTTGATTTGTAGCTCATCAGCGTTAGATAGGTAGTAAGACGTTACACCAAAGCGACCAGAAGCCACCTGTTTGATTGCTGAACGTTCCCAGTCGCCGTTTTCTTTACGTTCGAAACGTGCTGGATCTTCACCACCTTCACCTGAGTTTGATTTCGCGCCAATGCGGTTCATCGCAACAGCCAGTGTTGAGTGAGCCTCATGCGAGATTGAACCAAAGCTCATTGCGCCGGTTGCGAAACGCTTAAGAATGTTCTCGATTGGTTCTACTTCTGCTAGAGGAATAGAGCCTGCAGGGTTCTTGATGAAGTCCAGTTGGCTACGTAGCGTTGCTGCGTTGTCGCCTTGGTCATCAACTGCTTTTGCGTACTTCTTGAACTGACCGTAATCTTTGTTACGCGTCGATTCTTGAAGTAGAGAAATCGTTTCTGGGTTGAATAAGTGTTTCTCACCACGTTGTTTCCACTGGTAAACACCACCAACATCAAGGATCTGAGCTGGAATTTCACGAGCTGGGTAACCAACACGGTGACGAACCAATACTTCTCGCGCGATATCGTCGATCGTTAGACCTTGGATACGAGAAACAGTACCTGTGAAGTATTTTTCAACCACTGATTTGCTAACACCAAGTGCTTCAAAGATTTGTGCACCGTGGTAAGACTGCAGCGTAGAGATCCCCATCTTAGAGAAGATCTTAAGTAGACCGCCGTTAACACCTTTACGGTAGTTATCGAATAACTCACGTGGGTGTACGTTTGGATCTAGCTTCTTAGTACGTTGCAGTTCAACAATCGTTTCAATAACTAGGTATGGGTTAACTGCGTTTGCACCATAACCGATAAGCGTTGCAAAGTGGTGTGTCTCACGAGCGTCGCCCGTTTCAACAACGATGTCACACTTAGCACGTAGACCTTTACGGATTAGGTGGTGGTGAACCGCGCCAACCGCCAGCATTGCTGGAATAGCGGCATGGTTAGAGTTAACCGCACGGTCTGTCAGTAGGATGATAGAGTAGCCATCAATCACTGCGTCTTCTGCGTATTGGCAGATACGCTTAAGTGCGCGCTCTAACTTACCTTGGTCGCCATTTGCTTGGAATACGATATCCAGCGTCTTCGCCTGAAGGTGCTCGTTATCGATTGCACGCAGTTTTTCTAACTCAGAGTTAGACAGTACTGGAGACTCAAGTTCTACTTTTTGACAGTGCTCAGGTGTTTCTGCAAGTAAGTTCTGGTCTTTACCTAGGTAAGTGTTCAGAGACATAACCATGCGCTCACGAATCGGGTCGATCGGCGGGTTAGTTACTTGTGCAAACAACTGTTTGAAGTAGTTTGAAAGGTGCTGCGATTGGTGAGAAAGAATCGCTAGCGGCCAGTCAGCACCCATTGCAGAAAGTGGCTCGTAGCCTGTTTTCGCAAGAGGTAGAATGATTTCGTTTACTTCTTCAGAACTCACGCCAAACGATTGTTGTTTGTGTAGTAGTTTCTCTGGAGAAGGTTGGCTAAATTCGTTGCTCGCATCCGGTAGCTTTTTCAGGCTCAGAAGGTTCTCTTCAACCCACTTTTCGTAAGGTTGTGCTTTAGCAATGCTGTCTTTCACTTCTTCATCAGAAATGATGCGGCCTTGCTCAAGGTCAGCAACGAAGATACGACCTGGTTGTAGACGACCACGGTACTCAACGTTTTCAGGTGCAATCTCAACAACACCAGACTCAGACGCCATTACTAGGAAGTCGTCTTTAGTTACTGTGTAGCGAGAAGGACGCAGACCGTTACGGTCAAGTGTTGCACCTACTTGAACACCATCGGTGAAACATACTGATGCTGGGCCATCCCATGGTTCCATTACGTTCGCGTGGTACTGGTAGAACGCACGACGAGTTGGATCCATGTTTTTGTTTTCTTGCCATGCTTCCGGGATCATCATCATCAACGCGTGTGGCAGAGTACGACCTGAAAGAACAAGTAGCTCAAGCGCCATATCGAAGTTTGATGAATCCGAACTACCTTCCTGACAGATAGGAAGCAGCATGTCGATTTCAGCTTGTGTAAACAGATCCGATTCTAGGATTGCTTCACGTGCTTTCATCCAGTTCAGGTTGCCGCGAACCGTATTGATTTCGCCATTGTGCGCGATGTAACGGAAAGGCTGAGCTAGACGCCAACGTGGGAATGTATTGGTAGAGAAGCGAGAGTGTACTAGTGCTAGAGCTGTCACCATGGTTGGGTTTTGCAGATCTAGGAAGTACTGAGGAACTTGTTCAGTTGTTAGCTGACCTTTGTACACCAATGTCTTGTAAGACATAGAGTTGATGTAGAAGTCATCACCGATATTTGAAACGCTTTCTAGGCATACACGAACCGTGTAGTTACGTAGAACATACAGTTTACGCTCAAGCTCTTCTGGTGTGATACCAGGGCCGCCAGAAATAAATACGTGTTCAAATTGAGGTTCAGTGCTTAGTGGGTCAGCACCAATCATTGAATTGTCCGTTGGAAGTTCACGGTAACCGATAACTTCTAACTCAAGGCGTTGTGCATTGCGTTCTAGAATGTCACGACACTGTGCACGTTTGTGTTCATCTTTAGGGAAAAGTACAACACCAACACCATATTTTTCAAAAGATGGCAGCTTAATTCCAAGCTTTACGGCTTCTTCTAGTAAGAATTCGTGCGGCTTCTGTAGCAGGATACCTGCACCATCACCAGAACACGGATCGCAGCCTTGGCCGCCACGGTGTTCCATACGTGCAAGCATATCGAGTGCTTGAGTTACTACATCATGAGATTTGCGATTCTTTAGATGCGCAACAAAACCGATACCACAAGCGTCATGCTCCAATTCAGGAGTATACAGACCCTGTGAGTTCTGCTCTTGATCTACCATAGATACATCCTTCCAGTTAAATCTAGGCGCAACTTATTTGTATAAAGTCAGCCTTGTCCTTTTATATTTATGGGTCTAAACCTGCCTATGCTGGCGGTTTGAATCCTTTCCGTATCTCGCAGGAAAAGTATTGCGAGAAAAACAATCCTTAGTGATACCTGTTTATTTTTAACCACAAACTAGTGGTTTATATAGGTGGGAGTTAGATATCACCGACTTATTAGCAAGTTTTCGTTGTAAGTAAATACTCAAAAATAGCCAATATGTGTAAGTATCCTACAATTTTGTCTAGGCGAATTGCAATGAAAGTTGACCCATGTAGACCATTTTTTTCGTTTTATTTTGAATTTAATGCCTAACAAATGTGCAACATTAGGCAAATAGAGCCGATTTTTTGCATGTTTATTGATATTTGTTAGGTTGCTCGCAAAAAGCCTTGAGTAAACTAATTGGTCGAATTTTGCAGGGATGTAATTTTTTTTCAAAAAAGACTGATATTCATTCTTATTTACTTGAGTGCTTTGAAAATATGCAATTACACGAGTTGGTCAATACTATCGGCCAAGACCTTCAACGCCGTTATGGCGAGAAGGTTCACAAGCTGACGCTTCATGGTGGTTTCAGCTGCCCAAACCGAGACGGGACAATTGGCCGTGGAGGTTGCACGTTTTGTAACGTGGCTTCCTTTGCCGATGAACAAACTCAGGTTCAGAGTATTGCAGAACAACTAAAAGATCGTGCGGGTGAAATTGCTCGTGCTAAGAAGTATCTGGCTTACTTTCAGGCGTACACCAGCACTTATGCTGAGGTGCAAGTGCTCAAGAATATGTATGAAGAGGCGCTAAAAGCACCCGGTGCAGAGATCGTCGGCCTTTGTGTTGGTACGCGACCAGACTGTGTGCCTGATGCGGTGTTGGATCTGTTAGCGGGCTACGTTAAACAAGGCTATGAGATTTGGCTCGAGCTTGGCCTGCAAACCGCCAATGATAAAACCCTCAAGCGAATTAACCGCGGCCACGATTTTGCAGTGTATGAAACGATCACCCAACGCGCACGCGCTTTAGGTATCAAGGTGTGTACTCATCTGATTGTTGGCCTACCAAAAGAAACCAAAGCGGATAACCTTGAAACCTTAGACAAGGTATTAGCCGTTGGCACCGATGGTATTAAGCTGCACGGCCTTCATATAGTAGAGGGCAGTACCATGGCTAAGGCGTGGAAGGCCGGAAAGCTAGAAGCCCCAAGCCTTGAAGAGTACATCGATATCGCGAGTGAGATCATTCAACGCACGCCTGCGGACGTGGTTTATCACCGTGTTTCTTCAGCGGCGAGACGCCCAACCTTACTTTCTCCTTTATGGTGTGAGAACCGCTGGTTAGCGATGACTGAAATAGGTCGTTCGTTGGATAAAACCGGTGCTCAAGGCATCAAAACGGGCTCTGCATTCGAGTACACGTTGCCTGTTTTAAACGCGGCCAATTAATAGAAATGGGTGACTGTAGGTAACAGCAGATAAAACCAATAAATAGTGGTAACATTTCCCTAGCAGATTTTATGGTATAGATTGAGAGTAAATGGAACTGGTAATGACTTGGTTGTGGGACAGGGCGTATGGCTACGGTATTTATATCGTTGTTGTATTGCTGATTGCTCTCATCTGCTGGCATCTCTATTCTCGTTATCAGTCGCATATCGAAACGCTTCTACTTGCTACCCCGTCGCCACTCTACTTTGTTGATGTTCGAAGTGGCGAAATACTCTATGCCAATCGCCAAGCCATGCAGTTGCTTGGTATCCGCCAAATCGGTGTTAATTTTCGCTTTCCTACTGTGGAAAGCGAGAACAGCTTTCGTCACTACTTAACCAACCACATCAACTCTCGAGCCTTCGAGCAGGTCTCCCTGTGGGCGCTTTCTGAATTTGAGTCGTTCAAGATCAACTTGATCGGTCGTAAGATCCATTTTAGAAATAAGCAGGCTTGGATGATTCACGCCTCACCTTATAAAAACACTAACGAAGAACTGTCCCAAGAAGTTCGAGAACTGAATGTTGCTCGTACCGCTTTGGATTCTTTGTCTGAGCTGATCTACGTGAAAGATCAGAAAGGTCAGTTAGTGACGAGTAATCGCTCGTTTAAAAAGTTTTGGCATGGTCGTGCTGAAGAGGGCACCCTGAGTGTTTCTGGTGGAGTATTAAAAGGTCGTGTAAGTGAACGCTCTTGGACTACAGATCAAGATGGAAAAAGCTGCTTGCTTGAAACCTACCAAAGTGTGCTGCTTTCCCAAGATGGAGAAACCATCGGCACGCTCTCTATTAGTCATGATGTGACCGATTGGCATGACATGCAGCAGAAACTGCGTGGCGAGATGGAGAAGCGAAAAGATACCGAAGTGGCACTTGCGCAGCGTGACACCATCTTGCAAAACCTCCTGGAGGCCAGCCCAGACTCGATTGGTATCTTTAATGAAAACATGGTTTATCAAGCGTGTAATAAACCATTTGTGGCTGCGCTGGGTATCTCTGAAGTCAGTGACTTGATCGGTAAACGTTTACAAGATGTGGTGCCACATAGCATCTATACGCGAATATCAGAAACCGATCATCAAGTGCTTCATCAAAGTAAATCACTGCGTTATATCGACAAAGTGGTCTCAAGTGATGGAACATTTACTTGGTATGATGTAGTCAAATCACCGTTTAGAGATCCAGCATCGAGCACTAATGGTGTGTTGATCATGGCGCGTGATATTACAGAGCGTTATCTAGCAGAACAAAAGCTTGAAGAAGCCAACCTTGAACTTGAACGCCTCAGCTTTATGGATAGCCTGACTAAAGTGTCTAACCGACGTCGTTTCGATGAACAGCTCTCTACACTGTGGCATTATCATGTGCGTGAGAAGCTGCCACTGACGATCATGCTATGTGATATCGACTTCTTTAAAGGCTACAACGACTTTTACGGACACCAACAAGGCGATGATGCTTTGATTCAGGTTTCTCAGGCATTTAAGCAGGTGTTGAATCGTTCATCTGATTGTGTGGCTCGTTATGGTGGTGAAGAGTTCGGCTTTATTCTGCCAAATACAACGACCGAAGGTGCTCAGCTGGTGGCGCAGCGTATTCATGATGAAGTCCTAAAATTGGAACTTGCGCATGAGAAGTCGACAGTCTCTGAATTCATCACGGTGAGTATTGGTATTATCTCTTACATTCCTACACCTGATGATGAAATGGAATCGGCTGTTGCCTTGGCTGATAGTGCGTTGTATCAAGCGAAATCAGACGGTCGCAACCGTTCAATGGTGCATCCATACTCAATTCGCTAACGCTATAAAATTGGCAATTTGATTATCCCCGGCTATTTTTGCTTAGTTAGTATTTGTATTGGTTAATTAACCTTCGAAATTACCGCTGAACACTTGCTGCGTGTGATGTAGCTAGCTTACCTCCCATCTTCAAACAGGGTAGAATGTTGCTAGTCTTATCGCATGGAGCGCTAAATGAAACCCATGAAAAATCTTGCCCAGTATTACGTGGATCTACTCGTAAAACTGGGGATTGTCCGCTTTTCTATCTTACTCGCCCTAGCGCTTGTTGCCCTCGCTGTTGTTGTGCAAGTCGGTATCACCCTTGCACTCAAAGGCAATGTTGATGACATCGACATTGTCCGTTCAGTTTTCTTCGGTTTAGTGATCACGCCTTGGGCGGTTTATTTTCTGTCAGTGGTCGTGGACCAGTTGGAAGAATCACGTCAAAGGTTAGCGAAATTGGTCTCTAAACTTGGCGACATGCGTGAGCGAGACCAAGAACTCAACAATAAAATGCAGCTCAATATCGAGAAGCTTAATCAAGAAATTGAAGAGCGTGAAAAAGCGGAAGAAGCGCGCGCAGAAGCAATGCAAGATCTCGAAAACGAGGTGTTCCAGCGCGAGCGTACTCAGCTTGAACTCGCAGAACGTACTGCACTGTTACGCTCGTTTATCGATGCCTCGCCTGACCTTATTTACTACCGTAATGAAGATGGTGTGTTCTCTGGTTGTAACCGTGCGGTTGAAGAGCTCACTGGTAAAACAGAAAAAGAGCTAGTTGGTTTAACTCCTTGGGATGTTTACAGTAAAGAGGTCGCTCAGCAAGTTGTTGAAACCGATAAGAAAGTATTTGCTGACAACCAAGCACTGACTTATGACCAATGGCTTGAATACCCAGATGGCCGCAAGAGTTACTTCGAACTGCGTAAAGTGCCTTTCTACAGCAAAGATGGTCGTCACTTGGGCTTGGTTGGTTTTGGCCGCGATATTACTGAACGTAAAGAGCATCAAGAGTCGTTAGAAAAAGCCAGCCGCGATAAGACCACCTTTATCTCAACTATTAGCCACGAGTTAAGAACGCCGCTCAACGGCATCATTGGCTTGAGCCGCATGCTGCTTGATAGCCAACTGACCACCGAACAGCGCAAGCAGATGCAAACCATCAAGGTGAGCGCGGTGACACTGGGTAATATCTTCAACGATATTATTGATATGGATAAGTTCGACCGCCGTAAGCTTGAACTCTTCCCTACGCCTATTAACTTTGAAGATTTCGTTGTCGAGATCGAAAGTATCTCTGCGTTGATGGCTGAGCAGAAAGGGTTAAGGTTCGATCTAGAAAGATTGTCTGATCTTCCAGCTGCTGTTGAGGTGGATGGTACTCGTCTTAGACAGGTACTGTGGAACCTTGTTAGTAACGCGATGAAGTTCACCAAAGATGGTGGAGTGGTGATGACAGTCAGCGCCGACATTGATGGTGACTTTGCCAACATTACGATGGAAGTGGAAGATACTGGTATTGGTATCCCTGAAAGTGAAATCGAGAAGATCTTCGCGATGTACTATCAGGTGAAATCGGGCACGGACAACTTGCACGCTGTCGGCACGGGTATTGGTCTCGCTGTCTCTCAACAGCTAATTAATATGATGGATGGCCACATTGAAGTCATCAGTGAAGAGGGCTTTGGCAGTACCTTTACGGTTTCGATTCGAGTTCCAGTGAATCACGATACTCAGGCTCTGATCAAAACGCCAAGAAAACAGTCGAATCTTAAGATCTTTATGGTCGAAGACATTGAACTCAATATCACAGTGGCTCGCTCTCTACTTGAAAGCCTTGGCCATGAAGTGACAGTCGTGATGACGGGTAAAGAGGCGCAAATTGCTTTCAATCCTGAAGACTATGATTTGGTGTTGTTGGATATCCAACTGCCAGATATGACGGGTTTCGATATTGCTCAATACTACCGCGAGAAATACAGCCAGCTACCGCCTTTGGTGGCGTTAACTGCGAACGTATTAAACAACAAGCAAGAGTACTTCCAGAAAGGCATGGACGAAGCGATCAGTAAACCTTTGTCGGTTCGAGCTATCCAAGATGTCATCAGTGAACTTATCGAAGATGCACCAGAGGTAATTGAGAAGGTAGCGGGCACCGATAAGGTTGAGAGCATTGATAAAGTCGACGCGAGTAAGCCTGTTCTTTCAGAAATTGATACCACTTTGCTTGATATTGATATGCTAGAGTCTTATGTTGATATTGTTGGACCGAAACCGGTTTTGGATAGCATCGCGATGTTCGAAGATATGATGCCGGAGTATATGGAAATATTGAACTCCAACATGGTCGCGAAAGATAAAGCCAGTATCGTTTCTGAGGCACATAAGATTAAAGGTGCTGCAGGTTCTATTGGTCTGAAACGCATCCAACAAGTTGCCCAGAAAGCTCAATCTCCAGATTTGCCTGCGTGGTGGGAGAACATTTCAGATTGGGTTGATGAGATAAATAACGAATACCAGAATGACATTGAAGTTTTAAAGAGTTGGTTAAATCAAAGGTAGAAGAATAATGAAAAAATTAGCATTCGCCGCATGTGTAGTGGCATTAGCGGGTTGTTCTGCGCCACAAGTAGAATGGCAGCAAGATAATCAAGTCGAAGTATCTGCAGTAACAGTTACCATGAAAAGCAACCTTTGGCACAACAAGATGCCAACGATTGGCGAGACTCAAGATAAGACCCTGCATGGTTCTATCTACCTAGAGTCAGATTCACAACTGCCAGCAACGCTTGCGGTTGAGAGTGTTACGGTTAAACAGGGTGCAGACACCTTGTTGGTAACGGCTGACGATCTTGATTTAAGAACACATAGTGAAACTCAATGGGAAGTCGCGTTTGTATGGCAGCTAGAGATCGACAGCGACAAGCCTGTTGATGTAGCGGTTGAACTTAAAGATGGCGAAACCGTGAAGTGGTTAGTAGAGAAAGACGTTAAGGTGGATACGGTTTACTAAAACCTTATCCAATTAAGAACAATAAAAAAGGGAGAATGCGTTGGCATTCTCCCTTTTTAATAACTATTGATGACGCTTCTATTGTTAATAACACTTACTGGTGAGTAGTGCTAAATGGTAAGAAGCGCGAATCGAATTAGTCTTCTAGGTCACCACAAAAGCGGTAGCCTTCACCGTGAATCGTTGCGATGATTTCTGGCGTACCAGAAACAGATTCAAAGTGCTTACGAATACGACGGATTGTTACGTCTACAGTACGATCGTGTGGCTTAAGCTCACGGCCAGTCATCTTCTTAAGAAGGTCTGCACGTGTTTGGATCTTACCTGGGTTCTCACAGAAGTGAAGTAGAGCACGGAACTCTGAACGAGGTAGCTTGTAGCCTTCGCCATCTGGGCTAACCAGAGAACGACTGTTGATATCTAGTACCCAACCGTTGAACTCGTACTTCTCAACGCTACGCTTCTCTTCTTGAACAGAGCTTGTGCTCATAGAACGGTTCAGAAGGTTGCGTGCACGGATAGTCAGTTCACGAGGGTTGAAAGGCTTAGTGATGTAGTCATCAGCGCCGATCTCTAGGCCAAGGATCTTATCAACTTCATTATCGCGACCAGTTAAGAACATAAGCGCTACGTTTGCTTGCTCACGTAGTTCACGTGCAAGTAGTAGGCCATTCTTACCTGGAAGGTTGATGTCCATAATTACAAGGTTAACTTGGTTGTCAGATAGCACTTGGTGCATCTCTTCACCGTCGCTAGCCTCAAAAACAGCATATCCCTCTGCTTCAAAAATACTCTTTAGAGTGTTACGAGTTACTTGCTCATCTTCAACGATAAGAATCTGCGGGGTTTGCATTTGGCGGTACCTAAATTTGTGACGAAACTGTGCTAATAGAATAAATTCTAGGCAAAAACATAACATACAGGTAATGTATTTTTGATGATAACTTAAAGTTTTCAAAAAAACACTTACTTCCAGCTATCTGCCTTCCTTGAAGTATTGCCCAATAACGTAGATCCAGTACGCCTTTCAATCATTCTTTTAGTGATTGGAGTGGATTCTATAATGTTAACAGCATGCTAACAACGCGAGAATGTTAATTCCATTCACTTTGTTGATTTACATCAATTGCCGTATCGCAACAAACTTTAATAGTATGGCTACAACTTAACCAATGTTATGGTGACTATTTAGCACCAAAACAAGAATGATTATTCGAGATGCTTCGCACATCTTGCCTGCTAAAGACCGGATTATGAACCAAGGAAGCTGAAAGCTGTCTTAAGAGTCTAGTAGATAAATATGCTCAATCAACCTTTATTGAGTAATAAATTGAGCATAGAACAATGAAAACAAAGGATTAATTTTAATAACATATAAAAGCATAGAGGCTAGCCTGACATAACTGGTAACGCCTTACTCACGGAGGATATATGCACGATATAACACCCGACTTGTGTGATGAGTTTGAAAGCGAAGTCACCCTACTGAACATGCCATTGCAGAACTTCGGCCAACGTGGTGCGTTCTTTGGAAAAATTGTAACAGTTCGTTGTTATCACGATAATTCCAAGGTTCGCGAGGTTTTAGAGACCGACGGCTGTGGCAAAGTGCTTGTCGTTGACGGAAATGGCTCATGCCAGAAGGCGCTGCTTGGCGATCAACTCGCTATTCTCGCGATAGAAAACGGTTGGGAAGGCGTGATTGTAAACGGTGCGGTGCGTGATGTAGGCATGATGTCGCAAATGGACCTTGGCGTTCAGGCGTTAGGTGCATCGCCATTCAAAACAGAGAAACGCGGTGTCGGCCAAGTGAATGTGACACTCTCTATACATAATCAACTGATTCAGCCTGGTGACTATATTTATGCCGATTGGAATGGCGTGTTAATTTCATCTGAGCTGTTAATTGAATCGTAACTGACTCAAATTGAATGCCGTTGATAGATTAGAACGGGGAATGGTTTGTGATGTACTAAAAGTTTGGATCTCAATCCGCACTAATCTGTTAATAAAGAACAAGCTAAAGAGACTAAAAGCGAAACCCTAGTCCCACTTCAACACCTTGCTGCCACTCTTCATAATCAAGGGTGGCATGCAAATCTAGGTTATCTGTTAGTTGCACTCGGCTGGAAACCTCTGCGGCTACCGATTTCTCATTGTCTTCGGTCTCGTCTTTATAGGTGTGTAGAGAACTGTTAAAAGAGACTCTTTCTGAGAACTGATAACTGACACCACTCAAGAATCCACTTTCCTGTTTCAGTGCCGCACTATTGATACGTGTACCGACGTAAAGATCCACATCTGAAAACAAGCTATAAGAGTAGCCGCTGTCTATCTTCCAAGTATCGAAGCTTTCACTCGACGCGTTTTGTGTGGAGATAAAGAATTTATGAGAAGAACTATCGATCTGGCTGGGTAGTAGAGGCAAGCTATTCGCTGAACAAACAACAGGCATAGCAAAAGCCAAAAGAATAAGTAATCTCTTCATTTCCCACTCCTGATGTCATTATTATTGTTCTTCGAACGTTATCGTTCAATTAAAGCACAGAACTTGTACGTTCGCTGCACAATCGATATAGCATTTTGTTATGACTATATATGCAATTGATCACTCTTGCCTGTTCAATGAGTAAATCCAGTATCTTAAGTGAAGGTTTATACAGGGTGTTTTATCCCTTAAATGACGGTTTGCTCTGAAAAACGGTGCGAATGTAAAAAAAACGCAACTTTTCATTGACGTCCAGTGGTAAAAATTGATACACGTAGAGTAAAGCACAAGCAGAGAATTTGATATGCAGCACGTAAGCCACCTAGTAATGACCACAACCATTATTATTACCGACATTAACATTGTTGGGGCAGGCTGCTAAGTAACGGATTTTAAAAAAAAGGCCTGTATCCAACAAGATACAGGCCTTTTTTTGTACCATTTTTATGACTTATGGAGAAAGGGATGCGCGTTTTAAAGTTTGGAGGTTCATCATTAGCTGATGCAGATCGTTTTTTACGAGCGGCTGATATCATCGCTAATAATGCCCAGCAAGAAGAGCTAGCCGTTGTACTATCGGCTCCAGGAAAAACAACCAATAAGTTGGTCGCTGTTATTGAAGCTGCACTGAAAAATGGTGAAGCTGACGCACAGATTACAGAGATCGAATCTTCATTTAACACACTGTTTGCAGAGATCAAAGCGGTCGTGCCTTCTATCGATGGTGCCGCGTTTCAAGAGCAGGTGGATACCTCTCTTGCTCAGCTAAAGCAGTTCGTGAATGGCATCAACCTACTTGGTATGTGCCCGAACCACGTTAATGCTCGCATCATCAGTAAAGGTGAGCGAATCTCTATCCAGTTAATGAAAGCGGTACTGGAAGCGAAAGGCCAACCAGCAAGCCTGATTGACCCTGTCCAATACCTATACGCTAAAGGCGATCACCTTGAAGCTATGGTCGATGTGGATGTCTCTACTCAGAACTTCCAACAATCTCCACTTCCTAAAGGTCACGTTAACATCATGCCTGGCTTTACTGCGGGTAATGAAAAAGGTGAGCTAGTCACACTAGGTCGTAATGGTTCTGACTACTCAGCGGCTGTGTTAGCGGCGTGTCTACGTGCTGATTGCTGTGAAATCTGGACTGATGTCGATGGCGTTTACAACTGTGACCCACGCTTAGTTGATGATGCTCGTCTGCTCAAGTCTCTTAGCTACCAAGAGGCGATGGAGCTTTCTTACTTTGGTGCTTCGGTTCTACACCCGAAAACCATTGCTCCTATTGCGCAATTCCACATTCCTTGTCTGATCAAAAACAGCTTCAACCCACAAGGCGCAGGTACTTTGATTGGCCAAGACACTGGCGAAGATAACCTAGCAATCAAAGGTATTACGACGCTAAGTGACCTAACGATGGTTAACGTATCAGGCCCAGGCATGAAGGGCATGGTAGGTATGGCGAGTCGTGTATTCGGCGCGATGTCTTCTGCTGGCGTTTCTATTGTCCTTATTACTCAATCTTCTTCTGAGTACAGCATCAGCTTCTGTATTGAATCGGCTGATAAGGTGAAAGCGAAGCAAGTGCTGTCAGATGCGTTTGAACTTGAGCTGAAAGATGGTCTGTTGGAGCCTGTTGAGTTCATGGACGATGTCGCGATTGTTACGCTAGTGGGTGACGGTATGCGCACTTCACGTGGCGTGGCGTCTCAATTTTTCTCCTCTTTAGCTGAAGTGAACGTCAACATCGTTGCTATCGCGCAAGGTTCTTCTGAACGTGCGATCTCTGCGGTTATCCCTGAAGACAAAATCTCTGAAGCGATCAAAGCGTGTCACGAAAACCTATTCAACTCTAAGCACTTCCTTGACGTATTCGTTGTTGGTGTTGGTGGTGTTGGTGGTGAGCTTGTTGACCAGATCCAACGTCAACAAGGCAAACTGGCTGAAAAAGGCATCGTGATTCGCGTATGTGGTTTAGCAAACAGCAAAGGCTTGTTGCTAGATAGCGATGGTCTACCGCTAGAGCAGTGGCGTGATCGCATGTCGAGCGCGACAGAAGAGTTTAGCTTAGCGCGCTTAAATGCACTTGTTCAACGTAACCACATTATCAATCCAGTATTGGTTGACTGTACGTCTAGCGAAGGCATTGCGGCGCAATACGCTGATTTCCTAGCGGCTGGTTTCCACGTGGTAACACCAAATAAGAAAGCAAATACAGCGAGCATGGCTTACTACCATCAACTTCGTGAAGTTGCACGTAACTCACGTCGTAAGTTGATGTACGAGACAACAGTAGGCGCAGGTCTACCGGTTATCGAAAACCTACAGAACCTAATTTCTGCGGGTGATGAGCTTGAGAAGTTCAACGGCATTCTTTCTGGTTCACTGTCTTACATATTCGGTAAGCTTGATGAAGGTATGACACTCAGTCAAGCAACTAATATTGCTAAAGATAACGGCTTCACTGAGCCGGATCCTCGTGATGATCTGTCTGGTATGGACGTTGCGCGTAAGCTGCTTATTCTTGCTCGTGAAGCGGGTATGGCACTTGAGCTTGAAGATGTTGAAGTTGATCAAGCATTGCCACCGGGTTTTGATGATTCAGGCACGGTTGAAGAGTTTATGGCTCGCTTGCCAGAAGCTGATGCTTACTTCCAAGAACAGTCAGCGATCGCAGCAGAAGAAGGCAAAGTACTTCGTTATGTTGGTGAAATCGCCGATGGTAAGTGTAAAGTTCGTATCGCAGCTGTTGATGGCGACGACCCAATGTTCAAGATTAAAGATGGCGAGAACGCATTAGCATTCTACAGCCGTTACTACCAACCGATCCCTCTAGTATTGCGTGGTTACGGTGCGGGTACTGAAGTTACAGCAGCAGGCGTATTCTCTGATGTGATGCGTACTCTTGGTTGGAAATTAGGAGTTTAGGAATGAGTTCAAGTGATATGGATGTTGTTGTTTATGCACCTGCATCAATCGGCAATGTCAGTGTAGGGTTTGATGTGCTGGGGGCCGCTGTGTCTCCAGTGGATGGCGCGCTGCTCGGTGACCGAGTAATGGTTAAAGCAGGTGATGAATCATTCTCACTAAAAACAGCAGGCAGTTTTGTTTCTAAGCTGCCAACTGAAACCAAAGAAAACATTGTCTACGACTGCTGGGTGGTATTCTCTCGAGAGCTTGATAAAAAAGGCGTTGCGGTTAAGCCTTTGGAAATGACACTAGAAAAGAACATGCCTATTGGTTCTGGTTTAGGTTCAAGTGCCTGTTCAATTGTCGCGGCACTGGATGCTTTAAACCGTTTTCATGGTCAGCCCCTGAATGAAACTGAACTGCTTGCTCTGATGGGCGAAATGGAAGGTAAAATTTCAGGCGGTATCCACTACGATAACGTTGCACCCTGTTACCTTGGTGGTGTGCAATTAATGCTGGAAGAGCTAGGTATCATTAGTCAAGAAGTACCATGTTTTGATGACTGGTACTGGGTAATGGCGTATCCGGGCATTAAGGTTTCAACGGCAGAAGCTCGCGAGATTCTACCTTCTCAATATCGTCGCCAGGATGTGATTGCTCATGGTCGCCATTTAGCGGGTTTCATCCACGCGTGTCATTCTGGTCAGCCAGAGCTAGCCGCTAAGATGATCAAAGACGTGATCGCTGAACCATATCGTGAGAAACTGCTTCCAGGGTTTGCTGATGCTCGTAAATACGCGCTGTCAGCTGGGGCACTGGCTACTGGTATTTCTGGTAGTGGTCCAACTCTATTTAGCATTTGCAAAGAACAAGATGTCGCCGAGCGTGTTGCACGCTGGTTAGAACAAAATTACGTACAAAATGAAGAAGGATTCGTTCACGTTTGTCGCCTAGATAAGCAGGGTTCGATCGTTACAGGAAGTGAGTTATGAAACTGTACAACATCAAAGAAAATGATGAACAAGTCTCTTTTGGCCAAGCCGTTCGTCAAGGCTTAGGCCGTAATCAAGGTCTATTTTTCCCATCTGAACTGCCAAAGTTTGATGATATCGATGCGCTGCTAGCAGAGGACTTTGTCCCTCGTAGCTCAAAGATTCTGTCAGCATTGATTGGTGATGAATTACCAAAAGAACAGATCGACCAAATGGTGGATGCAGCGTTCCAATTCCCTGCACCAATCAACCAAGTAAAAGACGGCGTTTACGCGCTTGAGCTTTTCCACGGTCCAACACTGGCGTTTAAAGATTTCGGTGGCCGCTTTATGGCTCAATCTTTAGCAGCTGTTTCTGATGGTGGTCAAATCACTATCTTAACGGCAACATCAGGTGATACTGGTGCGGCGGTTGCGCATGCTTTCTACGGCATGGAAAACATCAATGTTGTGATTCTTTACCCGAAAGGCAAGATCAGCCCACTGCAAGAGAAGCTGTTCTGTACGCTTGGCAAGAACATCCACACTGTGGCGATTGATGGTGACTTTGATGCGTGTCAGGCTCTAGTTAAAGACTCATTTGATGACGCTGAACTGCGTAAAGAGATCGGTCTTAATTCGGCAAACTCGATCAACATCAGCCGTTTAATGGCTCAGATCTGTTACTACTTTGAGGCGGCTTCTCAGCTGACTAAAGAGCAACGTGAAAACCTCGTTATCTCTGTACCAAGTGGTAACTTTGGTAACCTAACGGCTGGTCTATTGGCTAAAGCGCTAGGTCTACCTGTTAAGCGTTTTATCGCAGCAACTAACGAAAATGACACTGTTCCTCGTTACCTAGAAACAGGTCAATGGGATCCAAAACCGACTGTTGCGACAACATCGAACGCGATGGACGTAAGCCAACCAAACAACTGGCCTCGTATCGAAGAGCTTTGCCAACTGAAAGGTTGGGGCTTAGATACACTAGGCAAAGGTAAAGTATCTGACGAGCAGAGCGCTGAGTCAGTTCGCGACCTAAAAGCACAAGGTTACCTATGTGAACCACATGGTGCGATTGCTTACCGTCTACTGGAAGAGCAACTGCAAGAGAACGAAACTGGCTTGTTCCTGTGTACAGCACACCCAGCGAAATTCAAAGAAGTGGTTGATGACATCCTAGGTTCTGATATCGAACTGCCTGGCCCGCTAGCAAAACACGCGGCGATGGAATTGTTGTCTGAAGATCTTGATAACGATTTTGAAGCGCTAAAAGCTGTGCTTCGTCGAGTTCAACCGTAACGTCCATTTGTTTTTCGAACAAATAAAAACGGCGCTCAATGAGCGCCGTTTTTGTATTCTAATTTAAGCTCTAAAAATTATAGAGACTCAGTGAACGTACGTGCGATAACGTCACGTTGCTGTTCAGTTGTTAGAGAGTTGAAACGTACAGCGTAACCCGATACACGGATAGTTAGCTGTGGGTAGTTCTCTGGGTGAGCAACTGCGTCTTCTAGCGTTTCACGCTTAAGAACGTTAACGTTTAGGTGTTGACCACCTTCGATGCGTGGTGCTGCTTCGATTGCAACTTCACGGCTTTCGTACTCGCCTAGGTCTGCAGCTGAGATAACTTGGTCAGCTTCGAAACCTGCAGTAGCAACAACACAACGAGCTTCATTCTTCTCGCTATCTAGTAGCCAGATTGAGTTTAGTAGGTCATCGTTTGCTGCTTTAGTAATTTGAATACCTTGGATCATAACTATCTCCTAGTCCACTGAATGTGGTTTGATTATGGTGTTAACTTTCGATTTTTATTGAGCTGGGTAATGTATACCTAATATTAGTAAGGTTAACATTGATTTAAGTCAAAAAACAACCAAAAACCATATTTTTACAAAGGTGATTATATTGAGGTAAATCAATAAAACCTTTGAAAACAAAGTAATTACAAAATATTTTAAAGTATAAAAAATATTTAACAGTCATATTTGTTGTAAGTTTACTACATTTGTTGTGTTTTTATTGAACTACAACCGATACGACCCTTTATTTATTAAGCATTCTGAAAGTGTAAAGTGATTTAATGACAAACAATAATTCATCCTCAAAACCGGAAACAAATATTAAGTTTATTGGCGCTCATGTGTCGGCTGCTGGTGGTGTTGATCAGGCGCCTATGCGTGCACGTGAAATAGGTGCCAATGCGTTTGCACTGTTTACCAAGAACCAGAGACAGTGGGCGGCAAAACCGCTAGAAGCGAAAACCATTAGTGCCTTTAAAGCTAATTGCAAAATGTTGGGCTTCGGTGCTGAGCACATTCTTCCTCATGACTCCTACCTTATTAACCTAGGAGCACCAGAAGAAGAGAAGCTAGAGAAATCACGCGCGGCTTTTATTGATGAAATGGAGCGTTGTAATCAACTTGGATTAACGCTTTTGAATTTTCATCCTGGGAGTCATTTAAAGAAAATCTCAGAAAGCGAATGTTTGGCGAAGATCGCTGAATCGATCAACCTAGCTCATCAAGCGGTACCTGACGTAATCGCAGTGATCGAGAATACGTCTGGGCAGGGCACTAATCTGGGTTGGAAGTTTGAACATCTAGCAGAGATTATCGAACAGGTAGAAGATAAGTCACGTGTTGGTGTGTGCTTAGACACCTGCCATACGTTTACTGCTGGCTATGACTTACGTACAAAAGAGGCGTGTGAGCATACTTTTGCTGAGTTCGACCGCATCGTGGGTATGCACTATCTAAGAGCAATGCACATCAATGATTCAAAAGCTGAGTTCGCGAGCCGAGTCGATCGACACCATTCTTTAGGAAAAGGCGAAATTGGCTGGGATTGTTTTGAGTATATTGCCTCTGATTCTCGCTTTAATGGTATCCCTCTTATCTTGGAAACCATTGATTCGACGATCTGGAAAGAGGAAATTCAACAACTTAGAATGTTTCATCGCTCAGCAACGCTAGCGAGCGAACAAGCGTAATAATAGAGGGGGAAATTTATTTCCGTCTATTTCTAAAAATTGGCACCTTTCTTTCATAGTATTAAAGTGAATATGTAGTTCACGATGTCTTAGAGGAGGTGCCTTTATGTATTCAATCACCCAAACTTCAACTATTGCTGTCGCACGCCGTTTACCTACACCAAACCGTCACGTGCATAACCACGGCCACCATCGTACACAGCAGAAAAGTGGTTAATCGAGATAAGCACAACTTGAACTGATTATTATGATTCATCAACAAGTGAACCCTACACATCATGTTTATTGATAGCTGTATGAGGTATAACTAGAGCCTTATTTAGGACAGTTAGCCGATACAGCTATTTTTTTGTCTGGCGAAAGCCGCTAGAAACCTTGATGATTGGGAAGTAAAACGATGACCGCACCAAAGACTTGGGAATCCATTATTAATGATGAACGTGATAAAGAGTACTTTCAGAGTGTCCTCGCGTTTGTTGAACAGCAACGTAATAGTGGTAAAACCGTCTACCCGCCACAAGAACAGGTGTTCAGTGCCTTTGATATGACGCCTTTCGAATCCGTGCGAGTGGTTATCTTAGGGCAAGATCCTTATCACGGTGCTAACCAAGCTCACGGCTTAGCATTCTCAGTGCTTCCTGGTGTGAAAATCCCACCTTCTCTACGCAATATGTACAAAGAGCTTGCACAAGATATAGAGGGCTTTGAGATTCCTAGTCATGGTTATCTCGATTCTTGGGCATCGCAAGGGGTGTTGATGTTGAACACAGTCCTTACAGTCGAAGAGGCAAAAGCACACTCACATGCTAAGTGTGGCTGGGAAACCTTTACCGATGCCATTATTGCTGAGCTCAATCAGCGCTCTGAACCGATCATCTTTTTGTTGTGGGGCGCACACGCCCAGAAGAAAGGTCAAGCGATTGATGACGACAAGCATCATGTGTTGGTTGCACCTCACCCATCGCCATTATCGGCACGCCGTGGATTCTTCGGTTGTCAGCATTTCTCTACAACCAACAAGCTGCTTTCTTCTATGGATCAACAACCTATTGACTGGCGTTTACCAACAGAAGTGTAGGTTGGTGGTTTTCTGAGCAGGGTCAAATCATAAATCAGCATATTCGTATACACTTATAAATAGTAGGTGTAATGGAGTGCAATACTATGATGATTGAAAGGATAAGACGAGAGCATGGCTATATGGCTCGTTTACTCGCGATACTCAACAGTAAGTTAGAGTTTCTGAAACAGGAGCGAGAAATAAACTATAGCCTGATCGCAGAGGTGGTTCATTACCTTATGAACCATTCAGACAAAGTGCATCACCCTAAAGAAGACGTCATTTATCGCTACTATCTTAAGCAATATGGCAGCGAGCAAGCGATTGGAGACTTGGAGTTAGAGCATCAATTGCTTTCTGAGAAAACGGCGGACTTTTTAGGTTTGGTCGATATGATCCTTCAAGATGCGGTGGTTCCTCAGCAAGTCTTTATTGAGCAGCTTGAAGCGTTTGTTAAGGCTCAGCGAAAGCACATGGAATATGAAGAGAAGCATGTGCTACCCATGATTGTTGAGGCGTTCACGGTGAAAGATTGGCAAGAAGTGGAGTCTCAATGGCTTCAACCGGAAGATGACCCTGTTTTTGGAGAGACCATCGCCGATCAATATCGCCAACTCGCGGCTCGGGTTCGACAAAATGAACAAGAGTGTGTTTAGCCCGTTGTAATGTTGAGGTGCACCTATTTTTAGGTGTCCTCTATATTAGAGGGTTGGTTTCTAAATGGCGCTTTGAGCGGATTAACTACCTCAAAAAATAAAAAAGGCACCTATATAGGTGCCTTTTGCTATCTGATTTCTTATCGTGCTGATTAAAGTTTTATATCGTCAAGGCTAAAATCAAGACCTAGGTTCATCTCTCTCAGCTCTTTCTCAAGCTGCCTACGATCGTTGATGGCTTCGATTTCACGCCACTTACGCTTGAGTGGTTTCGAGCGTGATTTTTGAGTTACACGAGGCATTTCTAGTTCTGATACTTCATCGAATTGAAAGCTATCCATAAGCCATATCTCCTTCCGTGGGACTAGTTCTTACGAACCAATAAATATCATATTTAGGTTCACAATAACTTTGATTTGTTTCTCATTTGTTTCAAATCCATGAAGCTTTTGTTCTATTTTCTTATGCATGCTCACACATTGTGAGAATTATTATGTATAAAAAACAGGCAAACAAACCTAAGTAAACGATTAAATTGGGGGTTATTGAATGTTAATTCATTGTGCGAATGGAATAGCGTTTTGACTACAATGCATTGAAGTGCACATGGTACCGTGCGGTATAGGGATCTCATTGGCCTAGAAAAAAACGAAGATCTTCACTATACCTTGTAAAACCTAGGCTGACGTCATTTTTATAGGATGGTGTTCTTGTTGGGGTAGTGCCGTGGCTGTTGTTGATATTATGTCCCGATAATGTGACTTTTATTGGGCTGCATTGTTGAAAGTTGTGTTAACAAAAGGTGTGTTATTAGTGAAATGTCATTTTAATATAAGTGTATTTGCATATTGATTTTTAGGCCGTCTCGCTGCATTATCCGCCCGTCAAAAAATACACTGATACGTAAAATGGATGCATGAAGCGACATTTACAGTCTCAATCGCCGCAAGAATATAACAAGAGTGCCGACACAACATTGACAGAGGCATAGGCGATTAAGAGGAAGGCTAGGAAGCATGATCGGTGCTTAAACTCAATTACGAGGTTCACGTGACAGACTTAATCAATTTGATGAACGATCTCCTTTGGGGATCTATCTTAGTTTACTTACTGGTTGGTGTGGGTATCTACTTCACTGTACGACTAGGCTTCATTCAATTCCGCCATTTCGGCCACATGTTCTCTGTTCTTAGAAACAGCCGTAAAGCAGACAGTGCTGGTATCTCTTCTTTCCAAGCTCTTTGTACTAGTCTCGCTGCTCGTGTAGGTACGGGTAACATGGCAGGTGTTGCTGTAGCACTAACCGCTGGTGGCCCTGGTGCTATCTTCTGGATGTGGCTAATCGCAATGCTAGGTATGGCAACATCGTTTGCAGAAAGCACACTGGCACAGCTATACAAAACGCGTGATAACGACGGTAACTACCGCGGCGGCCCTGCATACTACATGGAGAAAGGCCTAGGCATGCGTTGGATGGGGGTTCTATTCTCTATCTTCCTCATCATTGCATTTGGTCTTGTATTCAACGCGGTTCAAGCGAACGCGATTGCAAGCGCAATGAATACGGCATTCGACCTTGAGCGTAGCTACGTTGGTGTTGGTATCGTAATCATCTCTGCGTTCGTTATCTTCGGTGGTATCCGTAAGATTGCACGCACAGCAGAAATCATCGTTCCAATCATGGCATTGGCTTACCTAGCGATCGCTATGTACGTGATGTTCGCGAACATCGAGAAAGTGCCTGAAGTACTGGCTCTTATCTTCAAGAGTGCATTCGGTCTGCAAGAAGCAGCAGCGGGTGGCCTAGGTTACGCAATCGCACAAGCGATGATTAACGGCATCAAACGTGGTTTGTTCTCGAACGAAGCGGGTATGGGTTCTGCGCCAAACGCAGCAGCTTCTGCTACGCCTTACCCACCGCACCCAGCATCACAAGGTTACGTGCAAATGCTAGGCGTGTTCATGGATACCATTGTTATCTGTTCAGCAACAGTCGCAATCATCCTGATGTCTGGTGAGTATGTACCACACGGTGAAGTAACGGGTATCGAACTAACGCAACGTGCACTAACAGCACAAGTGGGTGAATGGGGCGGCATTTTTGTAGCGGTAGCGATTTTCTTCTTCGCTTTCACTTCAATCATTGCAAACTACTCGTACGCTGAAACGAACCTTATCTTCCTTGAGCACAACAACAAGAAGGGCCTAGTGCTGTTCCGTATCGTTGTTCTGGGTATGGTTATGTTCGGTTCTCTAGCGACGTTACCAACGGTATGGGCACTGGCTGACGTATCGATGGGCCTAATGGCGATTGTTAACTTGGTGGCGATTATCCTGCTATCAGGTATCGTGATTAAGCTAGCGAAAGACTACAACCGCCAACTAGACGCGGGTAAAGTACCAACATTCGATTCGAATGACTTCCCAGAGCTTAAGTCTCAGCTGGAAGACGGTATTTGGGACAACAACAAGAAGTAATCTTGTTGGAGCGATAAACGGCTCATCCTAAAGTGATTAGAAAGGCTAAGGTTTCGACCTTAGCCTTTTTGTTTGCCTGTCATTTGTCTCATTCTGTCTATCGAAGCTCATTCTCCCTATCGAAGTAATAGGAAGAGTCATAAAGACAAGTTGATGTTTTTTCTATACTCTAGCAGCATCCAGTTAGATAACCGATTAGGGTAAAGTTATGTTAGTTGTCGTTTCTCCAGCCAAAACACTTGATTACGAATCACCATTAGCGACGGAACGCTTTAGTCAGCCTGAGTTTGTTGAACACTCTGCTGAGCTGATTGAAGAGTGCCGCAAACTGACGCCAGTAGATATTTCTGCACTGATGAAAGTCAGCGATAAAATCGCAGGGTTGAACGTAGCGCGCTTTGAGCAGTGGAGCGAGACCTTTACCCAAGACAACGCACGCCAAGCAATCCTAGCCTTTAAAGGCGATGTATACACTGGCCTAGACGCTGAAACGCTATCGGATGAAGATTTTGACTACGCACAAGACCACCTGCGCATGCTTTCTGGGTTATATGGCTTGCTTAAGCCATTAGATTTGATGCAGCCATACCGCCTAGAGATGGGTACACGCTTAGCCAATGCTCGTGGTACTAACTTGTACCAGTTCTGGGGCAACATCATCACAGACAAGCTGAATGAAGCGTTGAATGCTCAAGGCGACAATGTGTTGATCAACTTGGCGTCTAACGAATACTTTAAAGCCGTGAAGCCGAAGAACTTGGATGGCCAAGTGATTACCCCTGTATTCAAAGACTGCAAGAACGGTCAGTACAAGGTGATCAGTTTCTACGCGAAGAAAGCGCGTGGCATGATGGCTCGCTACATCATCGAGAACAAGATCGACTCGGTTGAGGCGCTGACCCAGTTTGATACGGCGGGCTACTACTTCGTTGAAGAAGAGTCGAACGCGAAAGAGCTTGTCTTTAAGCGCGAAGAGCAAAACTAGTAGTCCTTGGCTAACGAGTAGCTCTCGGTTTTAGCCTGATAACAGACCAGATAGAGAAAAGCCCCATGCAGCGAACTGCATGGGGCTTTTTTATTGAATCGTTGAAGCTGGTAGATTACTTCTTCTTTGCTGCTTTCTTTTTCTTCGCGATTTTTTTCTTCTTCGCGATTTTTTGTTTCTCTACCGCTTTCTTATCTTCTTTCTTCGGCTTCTTCTTCTTAGTCACGGCCGCTTTCTTATGCGTAGGGCGCATGCCTTCAATAAAGCGTTCTTTGATTGGTTCGTCTGTGTAACGAGCCACACGCTCAATCATTAGTTGATCGTGCGCTTCAATGATAGAAACCGCGTTACCTTTTTTACCAGCACGAGCAGTACGGCCAATACGGTGTAGGTATACGTCAGCAGTACGTGGCATGTCGTAGTTGATTACGTGGCTTACGTCTGGAAGGTCGATACCACGAGCAGCAACGTCAGTCGCTAGTAGTACGTTTACAGAGCCGTCACGGAAACGAGCAATCGCGTTGTTACGACGATCTTGAGGCATTTCACCTTGGATCCACGCACATGGAATCTGCGCGCTTTCAAGTTGAGCTCGTAGATCACCTAGACGATCACGCGTCTTCAAGAATACGATGCTGCGCTCAGCTTGCTCTGTGATGACGTGCTTTAGGATGTTCAGCTTGTGCTCTGCTGTGTCTGCACGGTGGTACCACTGAGTGATCTTCTTACGCTCACGAAGTGATGATTTCGCATCGATCTCCGCTGGGTTTTTCAGTAGATCTTCAGTGAAGCCTTCAATGCCTTTACCTTCTAGCGTTGCTGAGAACAGTAAAGTTTGTTTACGCCAGCGACACTCTGCAGACAGACGGTCAACAACAGGACCAAAGCCCATGTCTAGCATGCGGTCGGCTTCATCTAGAACCAGCCATTCAATCGCACGACAGTCAAAACGCTCGCCTTCAATGTATTCCATCAAACGGCCAGGTGTTGCTACTACGATATCTTGAGTGGTACTTAAGATATCTGCGTGCTCTTGGTACATCACACCGCCCGTGATCGTGAAGATATTTAGGCTGGTGTATTTAGCAAGCTCACGTGCTTGTTCGGTGATCTGCATTGCTAGCTCACGCGTTGGCGTCAGGATAAGCATACGTGCAGGGCCAGATTTTTTACGTGGGAAATCCAGTAGGTATTGCAGTGCTGGCAATACAAATGATGCTGTTTTACCAGTACCTGTTGGCGCAGAAGCCAAAACGTCTCTTCCATCTAACGCTTGTGGGATTGCTTCAGCTTGTATCTGTGTTGGACGTTCGTAGCCCATTTCGTCAATTGCTTTAAGCAGCTCTTGGTTTAGATCGAGTTCTGCAAAGGTTCTGATCACTGTTGTTTCTCCACAAGCAATAAATGTTTCTGCCTCAAAAAGCAGACGATAAAAAAGAGTAGTCGGACATTATAGAAGCATTAGTGATTAGGATCACATGGTATTTGCTACATCTTGAGATAAAAATCTTTAGTGAGCGCAATAAATGCTTCGCTATAACCACCTTGATGGTGAATTGTAAGCGATTCACGCTGCAAATCTTGCTCGCAAGCAGGATCTTTAGATAACTCGAATAAAATTCGGCTAGCTGGCTTTTTATCTGTTGTTTTTACATCAAGGCGTTTTGCTAGATACCAACCACATTGCTCGGCAAGCTTGATAAAACCTTCCCCCTCAGGCGTCGGTAGGATGAAACTGGCAGTCGCGGCGTCGGTTGTTATCTCGAAACAACGCTGGGCAAGCGCTAAATGATCCAAGCTGTCGGTGTGCCTGGCGGTGGCTCTTTGGCTTTGCTGCGCCTGTTCTCCAGAGTTGAAGTAGGGCGGGTTACAGATGATCGCATCAAACCTTTGTGGAAAGTCGGCTGTTAACACGCTGCCGTGATCAAGGGAGATACGATTTTGCCAAGGCGACTGCTCAATATTGACAGTGGCAGCATCAATAGCGTGTTGATCAATATCTATCGCAGAGATTGAAGCATCTTCAAAACGCTGCGCAGCCATCAAAGCCAGCAGACCTGTCCCGGTTCCAATATCGAGTACACATGATCTTTGTGGCAGGCTTACCCACGCGCCAAGTAATACGCCATCGGTACTGACTGGCATACCGCTTTTCCCGCCGTAAATTGAGAATTGCTTAAAATTGAAGCTTTTAGTTTGCACTGTTTTGTCTTTCATTAATGTTCTGAGTATCGAGATATTTTAAGTGATTAGCTCTAATGTTAACCGCTTGTATGAGTCAATGTTCTGCTTGAAAAAATATTGTTGTGCATTGTGGTTAGTTTATAATTGTGGCTATTTTTCTATAGCTAGTGGAATCCACTGCTTTTTGTTCTCATATGCAAATTTATATGGTGTTTTTGTGTGGTGACTTGCAGCTAGCCAGTTGTTTCGTCATTATGCGCGACTATTTTATAGATTGATTGGCAGCTTTGAGCTGTAACATTCATGTAAGCACAACATAAATTCATAAATATAATTAAGGATTATCTGTGAAACAGAGTCTAAAACTAACAGATATAATGGCATTGGGCTTTATGCTTTTTGCGTTTTTCTTGGGTGCGGGTAACATCATCTTCCCACCTCTAGCTGGCCAATTAGCCGGTGATCACTTCCTTCCAGCGATGTCTGGTTTTCTGCTGACTGCCGTTGGTCTGCCGTTAATCACTATCGTCGCGGTCGCAGTGGCTGGTGGCTCTTGGGGTCACTTAACTAAAGATCTTCCTAAGAAAGCAGCAACCATCATGGCTGTACTGATCTTTATCATTATCGGTCCTGCATTTGCTGCACCGCGTACTGGCCTTGTTGCCTATGAGATGGCGGTGAAACCGTTCTTCATCGATGCCTCTCAAGCTCACCTAACTCTCTTTTCGATTGCATTTTTTGCAGTAGCGATGTTCTTCTCATGGTCGCAAGGTAAGCTTATTGACGTCATTGGTAAGGTGCTAACACCTGCACTGTTCGTTGGTTTGGTTGTGCTGGCGATTGCTGTATTCGTTAACCCTCAAGGCGATATTCTTGCGGCTCACGGTGAGTACATCACTCAACCACTGACCAAAGGTTTCCTTGAAGGCTACAACACCATGGATACTTTTGCTTCTTTGATGTTTGGTATGCTGATTGTTGATGCGATTCGTAGCAAGGGCATTACTGACCGTGCAGCGACGACTAAGTACCTAATTAGCGCGGGTTGTATTGCCGCAGCGGGTCTGGCGTTTGTTTACATCTCTCTATTTTTCCTAGGCGCAACAAGTGCAACAGTCGCAGCTGGTGCAGACAATGGCGGTGCTATTTTAAGCCTATACGTTCAATCGTTGTTTGGTCCTTCTGGTCAGCTAGTGCTTTCTGTGATCGTACTATTAGCATGTCTAACTACGGCGATTGGCCTTGTGTCAGCATGTTCTGATTACTTCAGCTCGCTAACGCCTCTGTCTTACAAGACTTGGGTAATCATCAATGGTGTAGCTTGTGCAACCGTTGCGAACGTTGGTCTTTCTCAACTGATTTCTCTGTCTGTTCCAGTACTGTTTGCACTGTACCCAGTCGCTATCGCGTTGGTTGCTCTGACATTCTTACGTAGCCGTTTCCCTAATCCAAAAGCGGCTTACCGCGTAGTGGTATTAGTGTCACTGCTGTTTGCTCTTATTGATGGCGCTAAAGTAGCGGGTGTAGACGTGTCTGCACTTAAGATGCTGCCACTGTTTGAGATCGGTATGGGTTGGTTGCTTCCAACAACGGCTGCAATCATCTGTATGTTCTTTGTTGGCAAGTCAACAGAACAAGAGATGGCTGAAGAGACTGTTTAATCTTCCGTTGAGATTAGATTGTCCTTCGAGATGAAATAGAAAAGGCCTCATTACTTCGCAGTAATGAGGCCTTTTTGTATTCTGTGGTCTTTTTATATCCAGCTAGTTACTTGGTTAGCTACTTAGCCGGGAGTACTTCTGTTTGGTTATAGCTTTTCGCTGTACTCAACCAGTACTTGCTCAACCCAGCTTGCGATACGGTCGTCGCTTAGCTCGTATTGTGAATCTTCATCAAGCGCCAAACCAACGAATTGAGATTTGTCTTCGGTTAACGCTTTAGACGCTTCGAACTCGTAGCTGTCATCGTTTGGCCAGAAGCCAACAAACTCTGCACCCGCGGTTTTCAGTTCATCATGCAATAGACCCATCGCATCTAGGAACCATTCGCCGTAGCCTTCTTGGTCACCCAAACCAAACAGAGCCACAACCTTGCCTTTCATAGGCGTGGTTGCGATGTCTTCCCACAGTTCATTCCAATCTTCTTGGATTTCACCGAAGTCCCAAGTCGAGATGCCCAGCAATAAAAGGTCGTAGTCCGCCATCAATGAAAGAGGGCTTTCTTTCACGTTATGGATATCAACTAGGTCTTCACCAATAATGCCGCGAATTTTCTCTGCTGCCATTTCTGTGTAGCAGGTGGTTGAGCCGTAAAATAATCCAATTTTCATAGCAAACGTTCGATTTTAATTTCAGATGGCGAATTCTAACCATAAATCGACTTCGATTGCAGCGATTATCCGCTCAAGTCGTAATTTTTATGGCATTCATATTTGCTCTGGCATACTCTCAAAACAGTTTCCAATATTGTGAGTAACACTATGCAGTCGCCTCAAGGGCAGAGCGCAGACCACGGTCTCGTTGAGCAGTTTTTAGATGCTATGTGGATGGAGCGAGGATTATCGGAGAATACGCTTGTCTCGTACCGTACCGATTTGTCCAAGTTATTAGCGTGGATGGAAAAGAACAATTACCGCCTCGACTTCATTAGCCTTTCAGGTTTACAGGATTATCAAGGCTGGTTAGCCGACGCCGATTTTAAGCAGACCTCTCGTGCCCGTATGTTGTCGGCGATTCGTCGCTTGTTCCAATATTTGCACCGCGAGAAAATCAGAGGCGATGATCCAAGTGCCTTGTTGATCAGCCCGAAGCTGCCGCAACGCTTGCCGAAAGATTTGAGCGAAGAACAGGTTGATGCTTTGCTCGATGCGCCAGATCCGAACGATCCGATTGAGCTTCGCGATAAGGCGATGCTTGAGTTACTCTATGCAACCGGTTTGCGTGTGACAGAACTGGTTAGCTTGACGATGGAAAACATCAGCCTAAGACAGGGCGTGGTGCGTGTTATTGGTAAGGGTGGCAAAGAGCGCTTAGTACCAATGGGCGAAAATGCGGTGGATTGGATAGAGACTTTTATTGAACAGGGTCGTCCACATCTACTTGGCGAAAACAGTTCTGATGTGGTTTTTCCGAGTAAACGCGCCAAGCAAATGACCCGTCAGACGTTCTGGTATCGTATTAAGCACTACTCGGTCGTCGCTGGTATCGACACAGAATTGTTGTCACCACACGTATTGAGACACGCTTTTGCGACGCATTTACTGAACTATGGCGCAGATCTCAGGGTCGTACAGATGTTACTTGGGCATAGTGACTTATCGACTACCCAAATTTATACTCACGTGGCGACTGAAAGGCTCAAGCAAATTCATGCGCAGCATCACCCACGTGCTTAAATCCATTTATTTTTAAGGTGAACTTAATGAGCGTATTACGCCGTCTTCCTCTACTAGCGCTTCCTCTTATGATTACTGCATGTAATGCATCAGAAGCGAAAGTAGAAACAACATCAACAGCCGTAGAAGCTGCTCCAGCTCAAGCTATTGATACAGCTGCGTTAACTAAGCGTTTTGAAAAAATCGGTATTAAGGTCGATAAGATTGTTCCTTCGGATATCGATGGTTTGTTAGAAGTTCAAACCAACAGCGGCATTATATTTTCTTCTCCAGAGGGCGATCACTTTCTAGCCGGTACACTTTACTCTTTAGATGAAAACGGTAAGTTCAGTGATGTTTTGGCTGAGCGTCAAGCTCCGCTGAATGCTGAAAAAGTCGCGGCGATGTCGGATACGGTTATTGAATACAAAGCCGATAACGAAAAGTATGTTGTGACGGTATTTACTGACATTACGTGTGGCTACTGTGTTCGTCTGCACAGCCAAATGCAGGGCTACAACGATCTGGGTATTACCGTTCGTTACATGGCTTACCCACGCCAAGGTGCGACAGGGCAAGTTGCCGATCAAATGGCAGCAATCTGGGCTTCAGATGATCCAAAAACAGCGATGCATGACGCTAAAGTAAATCGTCAAATGCCAGCGTCTGGTAAAGATCTAGCAGAGCAAAAGCAGATCATTTCTAAACAGTACCAATTAGGTCGTGAGCTTGGCATCAATGGCACACCGGCTATCGTGCTAGCAAGTGGTGAGTTGGTGAGTGGTTACTTACCGCCAGCACAACTTCTTCAACGTTTAGAGCAATAATCTCGTTTTCTGTATTGCCAATTTATCCCCCATGTTTTTGATTTAAGGAGTGGCCTGATTGATATCGGGCCCATTTTTATATGATAGAGATCCAACGCCGTCCTGAGGTCGACATTTCAGTCTTACCTGCTCACTTACCTGACTTGTTAAAGCGCATTTATGTGAGTCGTGGAATCGACAGTGCCGACCAACTAGAGACAGCAGCGAAAGGCTTGCACTCTTATCAAAAACTGGGCGGCATTGATGCTGCGGTTGAGCTGTTGTTCAAAGCTATTCAGCAGCAAAAACGCATCATCATTGTTGGTGACTTTGATGCCGATGGCGCGACCAGCTCGGCGCTGTCTGTTTTAGCGTTACGTATGCTCGGCAGCTCTAACGTCGACTATCTGGTACCAAACCGTTTTGAAGATGGTTATGGCTTGAGCCCTGAGGTTGTTGAACAGGCAATCGAGCTTGGTGCTGAAGTGATCATGACGGTCGACAACGGTGTATCTTCAATTGAAGGTGTTCGCTTTGCTAAAGAGAAAGGGCTAGAGGTTCTGGTTACCGATCATCACTTGCCGGGCAATGAACTGCCAATGGTCGATGCTATGGTTAACCCAAACCTTGAAAGTTGTGCTTTTCCTTCGAAAGCCCTAGCGGGGGTTGGTGTCGCTTTTTACCTGATGATGGCATTGTGTGTTCACATGCGTAAATTGGGTTGGTTTGCAGAGCGCGGCATGACAGAACCTAAGTTGATGGAACTGATTGACCTTGTGGCGCTGGGTACGGTTGCCGACGTGGTTCCACTCGATGAAAACAACCGAATTTTAGTTCATCAAGGTTTGCAACGTATTCGTGCGGGTAAAGCTCGTCCGGGCATTCAAGCCTTGATCGAAATTGCTAAGCGAGACGCTAAGCGTTTGGTGGCGTCTGACTTTGGCTTTGCTCTTGGTCCTCGTATCAATGCAGCTGGTCGATTAGACGACATGTCTTTTGGTGTTGAGCTGCTAATGAGTAACAACATCCATGCGGCTCGTCGAATGGCGAGTGAGTTAGATGGCTTGAACCAAACACGTAAAGAGATCGAAGAGGGTATGAAGCAAGAAGCGATGGCTTTTTGTGAGCGCCTTGAATTTGGTAAAGACGACCTACCTTCTGGCTTGGCACTATTCCAACGTGATTGGCACCAAGGTGTGATTGGTATTTTGGCTTCGCGTATCAAAGACAAATACCACCGCCCAGTGATTGCGTTTGCAGATGGCGGCGAAGGCAGTATCAAAGGTTCATGTCGTTCAATTCCGGGTCTGCACATGCGTGATGCATTGGACCGAATTGATACTCAAAACCCTGGCTTGATTCTTAAATTTGGTGGCCACGCAATGGCGGCTGGTTTAACCATCATGGAAAAGGACTTTGAACGCTTCAGCAAGCTGTTCGATGATGTGGTGAAGAATGAACTTGGAGAAACAGCACTGAAGGGCATTATCTTGTCTGATGGTGAGCTGTTACCAGAAGAGTTCTCGATGCACACCGCTGAAACGCTGCGTTCAGGTGGCCCGTGGGGACAAGCTTTCCCTGAGCCAATCTTCGATGGTGAGTTTAAAGTGCTGCACCAAAAGCTGGTGGGTGAAAAGCACCTTAAGCTGATGCTTGAGCCGCTCTACAAAGGCCACCCAACCAATGTGATGATTGACGGTATTGCCTTTAACGTCGACCTACGTCGCTGGCCTGATGCATCAGTAAAAACCGTTCATCTTGCATTTAAGCTCGATATCAACGAATTTCGCGGCAACCAATCGTTGCAGCTGATGATTGATCATATCGAAGCCAAATAGTGATTTTGGGCTCAATAATGCTCATCATATAGTGCCAAATTCAACAAGCTCTGTTCAAAAACAGGGCTTGTTTTCCTTCCTGTCCTTACAAAATTTACGTGTTTTTTATGCCTGTCAATTTTATATCCCATTAAGTTGTTGAATCTTGGTTCACCACTCTAAAAAATTCTGTATCTCCGTCACACTTTTGAGTACAATTCTTCGGTTAAATTCTACTCATAAATGATGAGCTAAAATGTTTGAAATCAATCCTATAAAAAACCGTCTGCAGGATGTGTCTGAGCGCACAAATATCCTGAGGGGGTATCTTTGACTATGACGCTAAGAAAGAGCGTCTAGAAGAAGTAAACGCAGAATTAGAACAACCGGATGTATGGAACGAACCTGAGCGTGCTCAAGCGCTAGGTAAAGAACGTTCTGCATTGGAAGCGGTAGTAGAAACGATCGACCAACTTGACCAAGGTGTTGAGGATGTTGATGGCCTATTAGAGCTTGCGGTTGAAGAAGAAGATCAAGAAACGTTCGATGAAATTGAACCAGAACTGGCCGAGCTTGAAGCTAAGCTAGAGAAGCTGGAATTCCGTCGTATGTTCTCTGGTGATCACGATGCATCAGATTGCTACATCGATTTACAGTCAGGTTCGGGCGGTACAGAAGCTCAAGACTGGACTTCAATGATGTTGCGCATGTACTTACGTTGGGCAGATTCGAAAGGCTTCAAGACTGAAGTTATCGAAGTGTCGGATGGTGATGTTGCTGGCCTTAAAGGCGCAACGGTACGTATTTCTGGTGAGTATGCTTACGGTTGGTTACGCACAGAGACTGGTGTTCACCGTCTAGTTCGTAAGTCACCATTTGATTCAAGTGGTCGTCGTCATACTTCATTTGCATCTGCGTTTATCTATCCTGAGATTGATGACAACATTACGATCGACATTAATCCTTCTGACCTACGTATTGACGTATACCGTGCCTCTGGCGCTGGTGGTCAGCACGTAAACACCACGGAATCAGCGGTACGTATTACTCACGTTCCGACTAACACTGTGGTTCAGTGTCAGAATGACCGTTCGCAGCATAAGAACAAAGATCAAGCGATGAAGCAGCTACGTGCTAAGCTTTTTGAACTTGAGATTCAAAAACAAAATGCTGAAAAACAAGCGAGCGAAGAGACGAAATCAGACATCGGTTGGGGCAGTCAAATCCGCTCTTACGTGCTGGATGATTCTCGTATCAAAGATTTACGCACCGGCATCGAAAACCGTAATACTCAAGCGGTTCTTGACGGTGACTTAGACAAGTTTATTGAAGCTAGCCTGAAATCAGGTCTGTAAGCTTTATCAACTATTAAGCTTTACCAATAATATTGGTAAAAATGCCTATATTTGCAAAAATATAGCGGTCCAAATTTTAAAAGCAGGGTACATCTCTAATGACTGATGCTGTTCAAAACGAAAACGCACAAGAAGCTTCTTCACCTGAAGAGAACAAACTAATCGCTGAGCGCCGCAGCAAGCTGGATCACATCCGCCAAAACTGCAAAGCTAACGGTCACCCAAATGACTTCCGTCGTGAGCACCTAGCTGGCGATCTTCAAGCGGAATTCGGTGAGAAGACTAAGGAAGAGCTAGAAGAGCTTAACCACATCGTTGCGATCGCTGGTCGTGTTATGGCGAAGCGTGGTCCATTCCTTGCGATTCAAGAAACTTCTGGTCGTATCCAAGCATACGCAGCGAAAGACGTTCAAAAAGTACTGAAAGAGAAGTACCAAGGCCTAGATATCGGTGACATCATCGGTGTTAAAGGTGCGCTTCACAAATCAGGTAAAGGCGACCTTTACGTGAACATGGAAGAGTTTGAATTGCTGACTAAAGCACTTCGTCCTCTACCAGAGAAGTTCCACGGTCTAACTGACCAAGAGATGCGTTACCGTCAGCGTTACGTTGACCTAATCGTGAACGAAGATTCTCGTAATGCATTCATCGTGCGTTCTAAGCTTGTATCTTCAATCCGTAACTTCATGAGCGCGAAAGGCTACCTAGAAGTTGAAACGCCAATGATGCACGTGATCCCGGGTGGCGCAACTGCACGTCCGTTCATCACTCATCACAATGCACTAGACATCGACATGTACCTACGTGTTGCACCAGAGCTTTACCTTAAGCGTCTAGTGGTGGGTGGTTTTGACCGTGTATTCGAGATCAACCGTAACTTCCGTAACGAAGGTCTATCTCCACGTCACAACCCAGAATTCACAATGATGGAATTCTACCAAGCGTACTCTGACTACAAAGACCTTATGGATCTGACAGAAGAGATGCTAAGCACGGCAGCAATGGACGTTCTTGGTTCTACTTCTATGCCTTACGGTGACGAAACGGTTGAGTTCGGTGGCACTTACGCTCGCATGAGCATGTTCGATGCAATCAAACACTACAACCCTGAGCACGCTGAGATTCAAGCGCTAACAGAAGCAGACCTACAAGACCGTGAAAAGATGGTTGCTATCGCAAAATCTGTACACGTAGACGTAGAAACGTTCTGGACATGTGGTCAGCTTCTAGAAGAGATCTTTGGTGAAACGGCTGAGCCTCAGCTAATTCAACCAACGTTCATCACTGGCTACCCAGCGGACATCTCTCCTCTAGCTCGTCGTAGCGATGACAACCCGTTCTTCACAGACCGTTTTGAGTTCTTCATCGGTGGCCGTGAAGTTGCGAATGGTTTCTCTGAGCTTAACGATGCACAAGACCAAGACGAGCGTTTCAAAGCGCAAGTTAACGCGAAAGACGCGGGTGATGACGAAGCGATGTACTACGATGCAGACTACATTACTGCACTAGAGCACGGCCTACCGCCAACAGCGGGTCAAGGTATCGGTATCGACCGTCTAGCAATGCTATTTACAAACACGCACACAATCCGTGACGTGATCTTGTTCCCGGCAATGCGTCCACAGGCGTAATTCTCGCTTATAGGGCGTAACAGCCTATGTAATTAAAAAGCCACTGAAGAGTGGCTTTTTCTGTTTTGGGGCTTCAAAACCTAGTCTGTACCGCACTCTTGATTCGAAAAATCGTTATTTCTGACATAGTCTTACTATTGAGACATAAAATCTAAGATAGTCTCACTACTATACGTCTCTGCGCTGAATACGCTCTCGCGGCATTTTGTCGAACGATGAAGCAGTGACTCGTATTAGTCTGATTTAAATAAAAATAGAATAAGGAAGAAGGATGGGAACTCAATTTAAGATGGATTCCTTACCAGGTTCTCTTATCGTCGTTGGTGGTGCGTACGAACCCTGGTTATCAGTGTTAGAACAAGTGGGTTGGCAGTGTACCCAGTGTGCAGATTTACGAAAAGCCGATGCCTTGATTGCTGATATTGGCCCATGTATTGGTATTGTCGATCTTAGTCATGATGAGTTCAGTCTCAACGGTATTGCTAACCTTGTGAGCAATAACAAGCAGGTGAGATGGCTCGCCTTTATCCGTGAATCTCAATTAAGCTCTGATACGATCTGCCAGTTTATCGTCAACTTCTGTATCGACTTTTTCACGGCACCAATCCCAGATGCTCAATTGCTGAGTACCATTGGTCACCAACTGGGTATGCTTAAGCTTGAGCAGAAGGTATGGCCAAACTACGGCATCAATAACAACATGGGACTGCTAGGCGATTCTGTGGCCGTGAAGCGCTTGAGAGACCAAGTAAAGCGTATTGGGCCGACTGATGTCAGTATCTTGATTTATGGCGAGAGTGGGGCTGGTAAAGAGACGATTGCACGCTCGATTCATCAAAATTCGTCGCGAGCACAGAAACCATTTTTAACGGTTAACTGTCGTGCCTTGTCTGAAATGAGAATAGAGGCCGAGGTGTTTGGCATATCAGCACAGTCAGCGACTGCGCCTTGTATGTTGGAAGAAGCCGATGGCGGAACCATCTTGCTTAATGATGTTTTAGCGATGCCACGCAATCAACAACTGAACCTGTTGCGCTTTCTACAAGAAGGTAAGATTGAAACTGCGAATGGACCTAAATCTGTCGATGTGCGTATTCTGGCCGCGAACTCCTCTGATATCGAGAAGGCGTTGATCGAGGGCGACTTCAATGAAGAGCTTTATCACTATATCAATGTTCTGCGTATTCATGTTCCAAGCTTAAAAGAACGTGTGAGCGATATTTCAGTACTGGCGAATCATTTTCTGCGTGAGTACTCGAAAGAGTTTAATGCTCAAGCGAAGAGCTTCTCAGACGATGCTATCCGTTCGATGAATCGATACCATTGGCCTGGAAATGTGCGTGAGCTGATGAATCAGATTAAGCGTGTTGTGTTGATGTCTGATGCTGTGATCATTGAGGATCACCAACTGGATTTACCAAAACAGAATGATGAACGCCGAAGCTTGAAGAGTATTCGAGAGCGCTCAGAGCGCGATGCGTTACTGATTGTATTGGAATCTTACGGTGGTCAGGTTTCATTGGCGGCTAAGGAGCTCGGTGTATCACGAGCGACGATGTACCGCTTGCTGAATAAACACAGCCTAATCTCTGAAGGTGTTGTTTAGACTCTTCTCTACATGACTTTATTCAGTCACCGTAAATTAAAGGCCACGTATCTACGTGGCTTTTTTGTTTCTGAAGGGTAGTCCGTTGTTTTCTAGTTAGACCCTAAGAGAGATATGCTGTGATTTTATATAAGCATAGTGAATATGTTATATGTAAATGAATATGCAACTGATATTTTAGGCGAATGCATTGTTTTAAAAATGTTAATCAATTAGCGGTTGAATAATATACTCACTTGGTTAGACTTTAACCGTTAAAGCAACGATTTAACAAAGACTTGTCTGCTTTTACTTCCCCATTTTTTTTGGATTTTTTAGTTAGCTTGGAGGCGCAAATGAAACATTTCGATTTTATACAGCATATTTGCGCGTCGTTTGAGCCGTGTACTGACATGGTGACTGATATGTCACTCACATCAGCCATAGCCGATCGAAACACCCAAGATAAACCTAACTAATAGATCCGTATCCTTATTTGGCTGCGGAAAAATAGCAGCTAAGTGAGAAGCCCTCATACTATCTAACACGCTATTTTTCCTCAGTTGATTCAACAACTGGAGAGTTATTATGCGTCACTCAGTATATTTAAAATTAGCAACAGTCCTTATCCGTGCCGATCTTCGTCGTGAAGAGCGCGAATGGCAACGAAAAGTTCGTCGTAGTTCATATGAGCTGCCATGGAACAATACTCACTTATTAAGAGATATTGGTCTTGAAGCTGACGGTCGACCGATTGGTTTTTCTGAACCAGAAGTCGTCACGATTGAACGTCGAGTACGTCACCTTCGTCGTGTCTTAAGTGCGCGAATACCGACGTAATCTGCGGGGTTGATAGCACCTTTCAACCCCTAAGATAATTAACAGTGATAGTTATGGCGTCGAAAGTGCAAACTTTTGAACTAGAACTGGCCAAAAAAGAGAAGCGCTTGCTTCTCTTTTTTGCTTTTTTAAGCCGAGATCTGTGCTTTTTTAAGTCGTTATCTAGTAAAGGAAAAGAGTTCTACTAAGCTTTATAGAGCAAGGGAGGCCGGCTATGCAAAAGCATCAATTAGACATGTGGTTACATGGAGAGCACAAAGACTCTTATCAAACACCCAAAGTGTACGTTATTGGCTGTTCTGATATTTCAGAATATCTATTGGCGGTGGAGTACAAACATAAGCTAGAACCGGTAAAGCAAGACGGCGAGCCGCTTCACTTTGGATCCTTGGATCAAGTGAAAGAGGAGTTACTCCGGCTCGGCTTTGAAAAGGCGTATCTTCGCTTACACAACGCCTATGATGAGTTTGGTAATGAGCCAAGCCAAAGCTACTGTGATATTGAACTGGCGCTCAAACCTCATTAAGAGGCGTTGGTAGCGAGATATTGATTCTAATTCCAGACTGTTTTTTAACGCACTGATAGTTTTGGCTATCGAGGCTCGATTAAACGATCTATGCGTAATGTGTTGTCAGTAATTTATGGGTGAATTGAGTTCGCAGATAGAAACCACGTGGTTTAGTTTTGATAGGTTTTCCGCTTGCACCGTAAGCTTCCGTTAACACACGACTGTTAGCAGCCTTCGGACGTAAATGCAGTGCTTCACCGTGTCTTGCTGTTATCTGTTCAACATTGCCTAAAACGATCAACTCCATCAGTTCTTCCCAATCTCGCTTCAAGAGTTCGTCTTCAGCTTGGCTAGGTGTCCATAATAATGGGGATCCTACATGCCTCTCTGCTAGCGGGATCTCTCTTTCTCCCTCGACAGGGATCCACAACACCTTAGACAGCTTGTTTCGAACGTGGCTGGTTTCCCAAGTTATGCCTTGCACACCCATCAAAGGAGCAACACACACAAAGGTGGTTTCGAGTGGCTTGCCAGAGTAGCTAATCGGAATGCTTTTTAGCTCGATACCGAGCTTGGCAAAATCTTGTTCTGGCTTACTGCCTGCAGGTGCACCCAAGTGCCATTCCAATAGCTGCCCAACCCAGCCTTTATCACGCTTAAGGTCGTTTGGCATCACCATCTCAGCTTCGTCAGCGAGCTCTTTAAAGGTCATTCCGGCGATGGCATACGCGCGCTCTAACAGCTCTTGTTGTGTTTGTGGTTCTGGTTTCATAATAAAAGGCATGATCAAAAAAATGATTTTATCAGAAGTTATCACCAAATGACGACTGGTTAAGAAATGATCTCCTTGCGAGAGAAGGGATCAAACTCAGGGTTATCCACAGGACATAAAGGTAATTAATTGAAATATTAATTTAGTGGATAAATAAACAGGGGTTTATGGTGGATAAAATGCTTGCCAAATGGGGTTCAAAATGAATCTTTCACTTAGTAGTGTGGATAAACATCGGAGTGGTTGATCTTTAACCATGTCAGGTTTCTGAAAGATCTTTTACATTTCTAATGTTTTTTAAAACTAGAATGTTATTTTAATTTACTGATTTATATAATAATAAAATTATTTTGACTGATTTGTTGTTTTTGGTGTTGATGAATCTATGGATTAAAAAAAACGATTGCGGGTAATTCTTCACATAGTTATTCACAGAAAAGGTGAATAAATGTGGTCTATGTCTCACTATTGTGTGGGTAACTAGAATTTGAGCAAAACTTATCCATATTCCTAGTTATTATTCATAAATATAGCGCTTATCACGTCACTAAGTTTGCTCCGATTGGGGATATGTGGAAAAATCAGAGTAATTAAAAATTTAGATAGAGGTTGGCCAGTGATAGATGGCGATGGTTACCGATTAAATGTTGGTATTGTAATCTGTAACAACCATGGTCAGGTCTTCTGGGCTAAACGATACGGGCAACATTCATGGCAATTCCCTCAAGGGGGAATAGATGAAGGTGAGACTCCGGAACAGGCAATGTACCGCGAGTTGTATGAAGAGGTTGGCCTTACTAAAAAGGATGTAAAGATCGTCGCGACAAGTCGTCATTGGTTACGCTACAAGCTACCCAAACGACTGGTTCGGTGGGATTCTAAACCTGTCTGTATTGGACAAAAACAGAAGTGGTTCCTTTTGCGCTTAGATTGCGATGAATCGCATATCAATATGCAGCGTGGAAGTACACCTGAGTTTGATGGTTGGCGTTGGGTGAGTTACTGGTACCCAGTTCGACAAGTTGTTTCTTTCAAGCGAGATGTTTACCGTCGAGCGATGAAAGAGTTCGCATCTTTAGCAATGCCGTTTAAAGAGCGAAAAATAAAAGGAAAGCGCAAATTGCGTAGAGGTTAAGCATGCTCAGTCAACTAAGGGAAATAGTTGAACACGTATCAAGAGTTGAAGATGTGTCGACGGCTCTTGATATTTTGGTTAAAGAGACATGCAGTGCGATGCAGACGGAATGTTGCACCGTGTATTTGGCAAATAATGATATGCAGCGCCTTGAGTTGATGGCAACTCAAGGCCTGATCTTCAAAGGCAATAGCATTCACATTGGTTTTGACGAAGGTCTGGTTGGCCTTGTTAAAAGAAGTGCTGAACCTATCAACCTTGCACAAGCGTCTGCTCACCCTGCTTATAAGTTTTTTCCAGAGCTTGGAGAAAACGTCTATCACTCTTTTCTCGGTACTCCGATTATCCACCGCAAGCAAGTGCTCGGTGTATTGGTCATTCAACAGAAGACCCCACGTTTATTTAGTGAGATGGAAGAATCCTTCCTTGTCACGCTCTCTGCACAACTTGCCGTTATTGTGGCGCACGCCCAAACTCAAGGCCATTGGCTGTTAGAGCAACAGAAGCTACCGGCTACTAAAGGTATTGCAGCTTCATCGGGCGTGGCGATTGGTGACTTATGGTGGGACAACACTCAGCCTGAACTCACCGATGTTTATCCTGCTTCGACGCTCAATATAGAGAGAGAGCATGAGTTGTTGGCGGTAGCGGTTGAAAACGCCCTCAATGACTTTAAGCGCATGCGAAAGCGCTTAGATAGCGAAATCAATAAAGATGCGTTGGCGATCTTTGACCTGTTTACTCACTTACTCAACGATCCTATGCTGCGTAAGGATCTAAAAAGCCAAATCCAGAAAGGCGATAAAGCCGATTGGGCACTAAGACAGGTTGTAGAGAGTTATTCTAATCGCTTTGCTCGTATGTCGGACGTGTATCTTCGTGAGAGAGCACAAGACATCCGAGAGCTCGGACAAAGGCTGCTCTATTTCCTCCACAACTCTGAACATGAACTTCGCACGTTAGATAAGCCGATTATCCTAGTGGTTCGTGAGTTAACCGCTTCGGTATTAGCGTCTATTCCCAAAGAAAAGCTCTTAGCGGTGATTTCCTTGGAAGGGGCGGCGAACTCGCACGCAGCGATTTTATCTCGAGCGCTTGGCATACCTTCCGTCATGGGGGTAAACCTCAACCTAGCTCAAGCTAATGGCAAGCGAGCGATTGTTGATGGGTATAGCGGTGAGATCTTTATTGAGCCGACTAAAAGCCTGCTCAAAGAGTATCGAGGGCTGATTCTAGAAGAGAGTGAGCTCTCCTCTATGGTCAATCGCGAGCTGTACCTACCGGCAAAAACGCAAGACAACAAGCAAGTCGAGATTCTGCTTAATGCGGGTTTAAGTGCAGACACTAACATCGCTATCAACCAAGGCGTTGATGGCGTAGGGCTGTATCGAACTGAAATTTCTTTCTTGTTGCAGCAAAGATTCCCGTCAGAGGATGAACAATTCAAGCAGTATCGTTCTGTACTGGCAAGCTACCCAGAGAAACAAGTGGTGATGCGTACACTCGATATCGGTGGTGATAAGGCCTTACCGTATTTTCCTATCGAAGAGGACAATCCATTCCTTGGTTGGCGTGGTATTCGGTTTACGCTCGATCATCCTGACATCTTTATTATTCAGTTACGTGCCATGCTACGTGCGAGCTGTGAAAGCCATAACTTGAGTATTTTGCTGCCGATGATCTCTGGTGCACAGGAGTTGGATGACGCGCTACAGTTGATTGAACAAGCGTATGATGAAGTGCATGAGCTTGATAACCGAGTGCGTATGCCTCGCGTTGGTATCATGATTGAAGTGCCATCCATGCTGTACATACTGCCGCTGATTGCGCATAAGGTCGACTTTGTTTCAGTCGGTACCAACGACTTAACCCAATATTTATTAGCGGTTGATCGGAACAATTCACGAGTATCCGATGTCTATGAATCAATGCACCCTGCGGTGATCATGGCATTAAAAAAAATTCATGATACTTGTAAGCAATATCAATTACCTGTTTGTATTTGTGGCGAGTTAGCCGGTGACCCGATGGGCGCGCTGCTATTGATTGGATTGGGGTATGAGACGTTAAGTATGAATACCTCGAATGTCGCAAGAACCAAATATTTGATTCGTCAATCGAACTTGGCTGAATTACAGGATTTGGCAAATAAGGCACTTTCAAAACCGTATGGTAGTGACATCTATAGTATGATGCTGAACTATTTCGAAGAGCGTGAATTTACAGGCTTCATTCGAGCAGGTAAAAAATAGGATTTAACGTGTCATATGAACTGATAGGCTTGTTAGCGGGCCTTGGTGCTATTGTTGGTGTTTTAGCAGGCTTGCTAGGCATTGGTGGTGGTTTGCTGGTTGTTCCTGCCTTACTGTTTTTGCTTCCTAAAGCGGGTATCCCCCAAGAGTTTGCGATGCAAATGGCATTGGCTACTTCGCTATCAACCATCATCGTTACGTCGGGATCGTCTGCGATTAACCATCTAAAGTTGGGTAACGTAGAGATGTTTGTCGTTAAATGGTTGATGCCAGGTGTGGTGATAGGTGGCTTCCTCGGCTCTTTCGTGGCCGATGTAATTCCAGCTCAATACTTACCAAAAGTCTTTGGTGTGATTGTTTTGGTGTTGGCGTTGCAAATGCTATTGTCGATTCGCTCCAAGAGCCAAAAATCGATGCCGGGTTCAGCTAAAACCGTGTTGTGTGGCGGCGGGATTGGTTTGGTATCAAGCTTAGCGGGCATTGGCGGTGGGTCTTTATCGGTACCTTTCCTTAACCATCACGGTGTGGAAATGCGTAAAGCCGTCGGCTCATCTTCGGTATGCGGTTGTGTTATCGCGATTTCGGGAATGCTAGGTTTCATTTGGCATGGATCTTCTGTCGATGATCTTCCTGCGTATAGCTTGGGTTATGTTTATCTACCGGCTTTGATCGCGATATCTTGTACCTCAGTTTTGACCACTCGAGTGGGTGCGAAACTGGCCACTCAATTGCCAACCCCTGTGCTGAAGAAATTCTTTGCGGTATTTTTAATGTTTATAGCAGCCACAATGCTGCTGTAGTGTCTTTTCTGTTAGTCATTGAGCTAACCGTTAATCAATTTAGATAGAGAGCCAAGTATGTCTCAGGGTTTTATCGAATTCCCAAATATCGATCCTGTTCTTATTGAACTAGGACCAATCTCAGTTCGTTGGTACGGCCTAATGTACCTTGTCGGTTTTATGTTTGCTCTTTGGTTAGCAAATCGCCGAGCTGATCAACCGGGTAGTGGTTGGACTCGAGAGCAAGTATCAGACTTACTGTTTGCTGGCTTTCTAGGTGTGGTGTTGGGTGGTCGTATTGGCTACGTACTTTTCTACAACTTTGACCTTTTCCTAGCAGACCCACTGTACCTATTTAAGGTATGGACTGGCGGTATGTCTTTCCACGGTGGCTTGCTGGGTGTTATCACCGCAATGTTCTGGTATGCGAAAAAGAATGGTCGCACCTTCTTTGGCGTGGCAGACATGATTGCACCACTCGTCCCATTTGGTTTAGGTATGGGCCGTCTAGGTAACTTCATGAACAGCGAGCTTTGGGGCCGTGTGACTGATGTGCCATGGGCGATTGTGTTCCCTAACGGTGGTCCACTTCCTCGTCACCCATCTCAACTTTACGAGATGGCGCTTGAAGGTATCGTGCTGTTCTTCATCTTGAACTGGTTTATCAAAAAGCCGCGTCCTCTTGGTTCTGTATCAGGGTTATTCCTAGCTGGATATGGTACATTCCGCTTCTTAGTAGAATACGTACGTGAACCTGATGCTCACCTAGGTTTGTTCGGTGGGTTTATCTCTATGGGACAAATTTTGTCACTGCCAATGGTTATCATCGGTGTGCTGATGATGGTGTGGGCATACAAGCGTGGTCACTACAAAGACGAATTACCACAACAAACGAAGTAAGGAATTGGTGTGAAACAGTATTTAGATCTCTGTCAGCGTATCGTTGATGACGGTACTTGGATTGAAAATGAACGCACGGGCAAGCGTTGCCTAACCGTGATCAATGCTGACCTTGAATATGATGTTGGTAATAACCAATTCCCACTGGTAACAACGCGTAAGAGTTTTTGGAAAGCCGCAGTTGCTGAGCTGCTTGGCTATATCCGTGGTTACGACAATGCTGAAGATTTTCGTAAGCTAGGGACTAAAACTTGGGATGCGAATTCTAACCTGAATGAAGCATGGCTGAATAACCCTTACCGCAAGGGTGAAGATGACATGGGCCGTGTTTATGGCGTTCAAGGACGTGCATGGGCAAAACCTGACGGCGGTCATATCGACCAACTGAAGAAGATTGTTGATGATCTAACTAACGGTATTGATGACCGCGGCGAGATCTTAAACTTCTACAACCCAGGTGAGTTCCACATGGGATGTTTGCGTCCGTGTATGTACAGCCATCACTTCTCACTACTTGGTGATACTCTGTACCTAAACAGCACTCAGCGCTCTTGCGATGTACCCCTAGGCCTGAACTTCAACATGGTTCAAGTGTATGTCTTCCTAGCTATCATGGCGCAAATCACGGGTAAGAAAGCTGGCGTGGCTTACCATAAGCTAGTAAATGCTCATATTTACGAAGATCAACTTGCACCTATGCGTGATATCCAGTTAAAGCGTGAGCCGTTAGCTGGCCCAACATTCCATATCAATCCTCAGATTAAGTCTCTAGAAGATTTGGAAACATGGGTAACGATGGATGACTTCTGGGTTGAAGGTTACGAATGCCACGAAGCGATTAAGTACCCATTCTCGGTTTAATCTCACTCGCTTTGTTTGATTGAAAGGCTGCCTCTGTGCAGCCTTTTTTGTATCTAAGTTACAGTGACGAGTAATCGAGATTCGAAGAGCAGAGAAATCATATGCTGTGTGATGCTTTATGTTACTCGTATACTCTCAACGCGCATTGGCTCTTTCTCTTCGATACTCGCTTACACGAATCCCGTATCTGCTCTTAAAAAGAAAAAGCCCGCAACCTAGGAGGTAGCGGGCTTTGCTATAAGCGATGTTTATTTTGCTATTAAGCGGTAAGAGCTAACACGCTACCAGGCAGTACAAGGAATACCGCAACAAGGTAACCAGCCACTACAGCTTTGTTCTTCACAGCCATGTCTGAAATCATGTCTGCCGCTTTAACTGGAAGTTCACGTAGGAACGGGATACCGAAGATGAATACCGTTGACATGATGTTGAACACCAAGTGTACTAGAGCAATTTGTAGTGCGAATACTGCGAACTCACCAGACACTGCTGTAGCTGCAAGTAGAGCCGTAATACATGTACCGATGTTTGCACCCAGAGTGAATGGGTAAACGTCACGTACTTTAAGAACACCTGAACCTACTAGTGGAACCATCAAGCTTGTTGTCGTAGAAGAAGACTGAACAAGGATAGTCACGATAGAGCCAGAAGCGATACCGTGGATTGGACCACGACCGATTGCGTTCTTTAGAATCTCACGAGCACGACCAACCATTAGGCTCTTCATCAGCTTACCCATTACAGTAATAGCTACGAAGATAGTTGCGATACCTAGAGCGATAAGCATGATGCCGCCAACAGTGTCGCCAAACGTTGATAGTGGTTCTTTAATCGCACTTACAACAGGCTTAGTGATTGGCTTGATGAAGTTAAGACCACCCATGCTCATATCACCTGTTGCTAGCATCGGTGATACTAACCAGTGAGAAATTTTCTCTAGAATTCCAAACGCCATCTCTAGTGGTAGGAAGATAGCAACGGCTAATAGGTTAAAGAAGTCGTGGATTGTCGCACTTGCGAATGCACGTTTGAACTCTTCTTTACAACGAACGTGACCAAGGCTAACTAGCGTATTGGTTACCGTAGTACCAATGTTAGCACCCATGATCATAGGAATTGCTAGCTCAACAGGTAAACCACCTGCCACAAGGCCAACGATAATTGAAGTAACTGTACTTGATGATTGAATAAGCGCTGTTGCTACTAAACCAATCATTAAGCCTGCAACTGGGTGTGAAGCAAATTCGAAAAGAACCTTTGCTTGCTCGCCTGTTGCCCATTTGAAGCCTGTACCAACCATTGAAACTGAAAGTAATAGTAGGTAAAGCATGAATGCCAAGTTAGCCCAGCGTAGCCAACGAGTAGTGCTCGAGATAGGCGCTGCTGCAGTAGTAGCTTGGTTCATAATGTTTTCTCCATTGGACCGTTTAAGTCTGTGTTTGGTCTGTTTGTTTAATCTGAGCGTGATGTTAGAGGGGAAATATTTCAGTAATATTACATTTTGGTTTAGGTGCGACTTTTTTGTGATGATTTACTCTTTAAATATTCCAATTGCTAATGTGGTTGTTTTAAGTTGTTGTTTTAAATTGTTTTTTAATGGAAATTCTATAGGTGATATAGATCTTAAAAGTTAGAAAAAAATTGAAAATAATCGATGAAATATTACATTATGAAATCAGACACTTCGAAAAAATAAGTGGTGAATCTATGTTTGGTTAGGTTTTTCCGAGTTTGTTGAGTGGCGGTGTCATATTTGATATAAAAGGGTATCTACTCTTTTATTACGGCACATCTATGTCGCATCTCAACTACAACCATCTGTATTACTTCTGGATGGTTTGCAAGCAAGGCTCTGTTACTAAAGCTGCAGAAGCCCTATTCCTAACACCACAAACGGTAACGGGGCAGATAAAAGCCTTAGAAGAACGCATGGATGGCAAGTTGACCAAGCGTAATGGCCGAAGTGTTGAGCCTACAGAGCTTGGGCAACTGGTCTTTAAATATGCCGATCGTATGTTTGGCCTGAGTTACGAGATGCTGGACATCGTGAATTACAGCCAGCACTCCAATATTCTGTTTGATGTTGGCGTCGCGGATGCGCTCTCTAAAAGACTCGTCAGTAAGATACTGATGTCGACCATCCCTCCAGATAACAGCATTCACTTGCGCTGTTTTGAATCGACCCATGAAATGCTACTTGAGCAACTCTCTCAACATAAGCTCGATATGATTTTGTCTGACTGTCCGGTGGACTCTAGTCAAAGCCCGGGCCTGTTCAGTAAAAAGCTGGGTGAGAGTGGAATGAGCTTTTTTAGTTCAGGTCAGGTTGAAGGGGTTAATTTCCCTGCTGTATTGGAGCAAAGAAAGCTTTTGATCCCTGGCAGCCGAACCTCAATGGGTCGTAAAGTGCTGCAATGGTTTGATAGACAAGGGCTTAAGCCAGATATTTTAGGTGAGTTTGATGATGCCGCATTGATGAAGGCTTTTGCTCGTTACCATCATGACGTAATATTTTTAGCACCGACGCTTTATATGTCTGAAGTGGAAGACGACACATCACTGCAACTATTAGGCGGTATTGAAGAGTTAAAAGAGGAGTACTACGTCATATTTGCTGAGAGGATGATCCAACATCCAGCAGTAAAAAACGTATGTGACGCAGATTTTAGCAAATTGTTCGAGTGAGATAGTTTGTTAATGAATTGATATCGATTATCATAACTCCGCAATATGCCGGAAATACTGATAGCCCGTAGTTGGCGTAAAGGTTGTAGGGAGCCAAACTATGAACTTAAAAGAGATGGAGAAGAACTCAGCACAAGCTGTGATTCTACTCAAAGCCATGGCTAACGAGCGTCGCTTACAGATTTTGTGCCTATTACATGGCACTGAACTGTCGGTTGGGGAGTTGTGTGGCAAGTTGGAACTGAGTCAGTCTGCTTTATCTCAACATCTTGCTTGGTTGAGAAGAGATGGTTTGGTCGAAACTCGCAAAGAAGCTCAAACTGTGTATTACACATTGAGTAGTGAAGAAGTAAAAGCGATGATTAACCTACTGCATGGTATTTACTGCAAGTAGCTTATTGCTGGTGGGAGGGGGATTTCTTATCAGTGATAGAATGACACAAGGAAGTGTCAGTATTTCATGTCGAATGTTAGTGCCTATCTATTTACCAACCTATCTATTTTCTTGTCTGTTTATTTTCTAGTTGTCTATTTTTTATATGCTTAGTTGTCTATCGGTCAGCGATATGCCTTTAGTAAGCGATATACCTTTTAGTAACTTTTAGTAAGTTGGTATCTGCCGGCAAACCACGTGCTTTTAAGTAAGCTAAGTAATGTTCAGCAAGAAAAATCGCTGTGTTACTCAAAATTTAGATATAAAAAAACCGGCCTAGGCCGGTTTTTTTCGTTTTGCGTTGTAATCAAATTTCTATTAAAGAGCTTTGATTGCAGCAGCGAAACGAGACTTATGACGTGCAGCTTTATTCTTATGAATAAGGCCTTTAGTCGCCATACGGTCAAGAAGTGGTGTAACTTCTACAAGAGCAGCAGTTGCAGCTTCTTTATCACCAGCTGCGATAGCTGCGATAGTCTTTTTCATGTAAGTGCGCATCATAGAACGACGGCTAGCATTGTGCTGGCGACGTTTCTCAGCTTGGATAGCGCGCTTCTTAGCAGATTTACTGTTTGCCAAGGGTCTAACTCCCAAAAACTTAGTTCGGTGACAATTTAAGGGCGAGGACTATCCCTCATTAGCGCTTAATTGTCAAATGATTTGTGCAAAAACCAATCGTAGCCAAACAAACTTTGGTATGGAAAGGTCATCGCGGTTAAGATGGCGGGGATTCTAACAGCATTTTTAGACCAATGCTAATAAATATGCTTCTTAGGACAGGATAGTATTTATCCTCGCTTGAAAGTAATCAACCAGTGTCAGAGGTTTCTGTGAGTAAACGACTATTAAAGTCAGGCCTGATTGTCAGCGCAATGACTTTTGTTTCCCGTGTATTGGGGCTAGTACGTGATGTAGTAGTAGCAAATTTGATGGGGGCAGGAGCGAGTGCCGACGTATTTTTCTTCGCTAATAAAATTCCTAATTTCTTACGTCGACTTTTTGCAGAAGGTGCGTTTTCTCAAGCGTTTGTTCCTGTATTAACGGAATATCACGCCGCAGGTGATAAAGATAAGACACGAGATTTAATTGCTAAGGTGTCGGGGACGCTCGGGGTTTTAGTTTCTATTGTCACCGTCATCGGGGTATTGGGCTCTGGCGTGATCACCGCGATGTTTGGTGCGGGTTGGTTTATCGACTGGCTAAATGATGGCCCATCAGCACCCAAATTTGAGCTAGCGAGCTTTATGCTCAAGATTACCTTTCCTTATTTATGGTTTATCACCTTCGTCGCTTTATCTGGTGCCATTCTTAATACATTAGGTAAATTTGCGGTCTCTTCTTTTACTCCTGTGTTCTTGAACGTGATGATCATAGGCGCTGCATGGTTTATCTCACCTAATTTAGAACAACCAGAAATTGGTTTGGCTATTGGTGTGTTTCTTGGTGGCTTAGTCCAATTCCTTTTCCAAATGCCTTTCTTGATCAAAGCGGGTGTGTTGGTTAAGCCGAAGTGGGGATGGAGAGACCCGGGTGTGGTTAAGATCCGCACATTAATGATCCCTGCTCTGTTCGGTGTATCGGTCAGCCAAATCAACTTATTGTTTGATACCTTTATTGCCAGCTTCCTCGCAACAGGCTCTATCAGTTGGTTGTACTACTCAGACCGACTGCTTGAATTTCCTCTCGGTTTATTCGGTATCGCGATTGCGACTGTCATTCTTCCTGCTTTGTCTCGTAAACACGTAGATGCTCAAGGGGAAGGGTTCGCGCATACCATGGATTGGGGCGTGCGCATGGTGTTGCTGCTTGGTATTCCTGCGATGTTAGGTCTTATCGTTTTAGCTAAACCCATGTTGATGGTGCTATTTATGCGTGGTGAGTTCTCTCCACACGATGTACAGCAAGCATCGATGTCATTGGTAGCTTACGCATCAGGCTTGCTTAATTTCATGCTGATTAAAGTTTTAGCTCCGGGCTATTACTCTCGCCAAGATACCAAAACACCGGTTAAGTACGGCATTATCGCTATGGTGACCAATATGGTGTTTAACGCGATCTTTGCTTATTTTTATGGCTATGTGGGTTTGGCGATTGCGACGGCACTGTCTGCCTTTGTGAATATGGCCTTGTTATATCGAGGATTGCACCTTGCGGGTGTGTATCAATTAACTAAGACAACCTTGTTGTTCAGTGCCAAATTAATTATCTCAGGTGTGGTGATGGTAGCGGCTATTTTATGGCAGCTGGATAATATGCAACATTGGCTTGAATGGAGCTTTAGCCAGAGAGCGCTGACATTAACTGGCTTGATTGGACTTGGTGGCTTTGTTTATATTGTTTCGGTACTGATTTTAGGTATCCGAGTAAAACATTTAAAAGCAGCGACAGATTAATACTGATTAGTATATAATCCGTCGGTTTCACACAATAAATGATGCAAATAACAGGTTTTAGCTGATCATAATGGAACTGATCCGAGGTATACACAATATTAAAGCGCAGCATCATGGCTGTGTATTAACCATAGGTAACTTCGATGGTGTTCATTTAGGACATCAAGAGGTTTTGAGTCAGGTTTCTAAACAAGCTGCAGCATTAGGGCTACCTTCTGTTGTTATGACGTTTGAACCGCAGCCTATGGAGCTGTTTGCCCGAGATAGAGCGCCAGCACGTTTAACTCGTTTACGAGACAAATACGTGCAACTGAGTAAGCTAGATATCAGTCGCTTATTGTGTGTTAATTTTAATCAGTATTTTGCAAGTTTATCCGCGGAAGCATTCATTAAGGATCTTTTGGTTGATAAGCTTGGTGTGAAGTTCTTGGTGGTTGGTGACGATTTTTGCTTTGGTAAAGGTCGTACCGGTAATTTCGCTATGCTCAAAGAGGCGGGCGAGAAGTACGGTTTTGAGGTGGTCAGCACCCAAAGCTATTGCTTAAACCAATTACGAGTAAGCAGTACTGAGATACGAAATGCATTAGCGGTCGATGACTTGGCTGCAAGTGCTACCATGTTAGGACGTGATTACAGTATTAGTGGTCGAGTGTCCCATGGTCGAAAACTAGGGAGAACTATCGGTTTCCCTACCGCTAATATTCCATTAAAGCGTTGTGTTTCTCCTGTATCGGGAGTGTATGTTGTTGAAGCTTTGGATATCGACGGTGTTCCTGTCGGTGGCGTTGCTAATATTGGACAACGACCAACAGTTAATGGGGTAAGGCAGCAATTGGAAGTGCATTTTTTTGACTTTAAAGCCAATTTATATGGTAAACAGTTAGAAGTACGACTTTTGCACAAACTGCGCGACGAGATAAAATTTGAATCGTTCGACGCACTAAAGAATCAAATAGAATTGGATGCTGAAGCCGCAAGGGTGTGGCTGCTTCAGCTAAAGAATTAATCGGATGATTCCACCGATTAACATAATGTCTAACTTCGCCCAATATAACGGAATTAAGAATCGATGAGTGATTATAAAGATACCCTGAACTTACCAGAAACAGGGTTCCCAATGCGCGGCAATCTGGCAAATCGTGAGCCAGAAATGCTGAAGCGTTGGTACAAAGAAGATCTTTACGGCGAAATCCGTAAGGCAAAGAAAGGTAAAAAATCTTTCGTACTGCATGATGGCCCTCCATACGCGAACGGCGATATTCACATTGGCCACGCGCTGAATAAGATTCTTAAAGACATTATTATCAAATCTAAGACCCTTTCTGGTTTTGATGCACCGTACATCCCTGGTTGGGACTGTCACGGTCTTCCAATCGAGCTAATGGTTGAGAAGAAGAAAGGTAAGCCTGGTCAGAAGATTTCGGCGGCTGAATTCCGCGAAGAGTGTCGAAAGTACGCTGCGGGTCAAGTTGAAGGTCAGAAAGAGAGCTTCAAACGTCTTGGCATCATGGGCGAGTGGGACAAACCTTATCGCACTATGGATTTTGGCACAGAAGCGAACATCATTCGTTCTCTTGGCAAAATCGCAGACAAAGGTCACCTTCTTAAAGGTTTCAAACCCGTTCACTGGTGTACTGATTGTGGTTCTGCTCTGGCTGAAGCTGAAGTTGAATACAAAGATAAAGTTTCTCCATCTATCGATGTGAAATTTACAGCAGCTGACGAAGCGGCGCTTCTAGAGAAATTTACTCTAGCTGAAGGTCATGCGGGTCAAGGCGAAATTTCTATCGTTATCTGGACAACAACACCATGGACTCTGCCTGCTAACCGCGCAGTATGTCTACGTGATGATCTTGAATACGTGCTTATCCAAGTTGAAGCGAATGGCGACCAGCCTGCTCAACGTATCGTTGTTGCTTCTGAACTAGCAAAAGACGTAATGGATCGTGCAGGTATCGAGCACTTCCACAACCTTGGTTTTGCTACAGGTGCTGATCTTGAGCTTTCTCAGTTCAACCACCCGTTCTACGACTTTACTGTTCCTGCAGTTCTTGGCGATCACGTAACAACAGATTCAGGTACTGGTGTGGTTCACACTGCGCCTGGTCACGGTCAAGAAGATTTCGTGGTTGGTAAAAAGTACAACCTAGAAATCGCTAACCCAGTTGGTTCTAACGGCGTTTACCTGCCAGATACAGAGCTATTTGCTGGTCAGCACGTATTCAAAGCGAACGACTCTGTTTTAGAAGTTCTAAAAGAGAAAGGTGCACTTCTGCATCACCACGCTTACGAGCACAGCTACCCACACTGTTGGAGACACAAAACTCCAATCATCTTCCGCGCAACACCACAATGGTTCATCTCTATGGATCAAGCTGGCCTACGTGCTAAAGCACTAGAGTCAATCAAGAGTGTTGAGTGGTTGCCTGAATGGGGTCAAAGCCGTATCGAAGGCATGGTTGAAGGTCGTCCTGAGTGGTGTATCTCTCGTCAACGTACTTGGGGTGTGCCAATTGCTTTGTTTGTTCATAAAGAAACAGCAGAACTTCACCCAGAAAGCCCAGCGCTTATTGAAAAAGTTGCGAAGCTAGTTGAAGAGAAAGGCATTCAAGCTTGGTGGGATGTAGACGCTGCTGAACTTATGGGCGCAGAAGACGCTGATAAGTACGAAAAAGTAATGGATACGCTAGACGTATGGTTCGACTCAGGTGTTACGCACTTCTCTGTTGTTGATTCTCGTGAAGAGTACAACTTCCCGAACGAAGAGCGCACTCACAGTGCTGATCTTTACCTTGAAGGTTCAGACCAACACCGTGGCTGGTTCCAGTCTTCTCTAATTTCATCTATCGCGATGAAAGACGAAGCACCGTACAAGCAAGTACTAACGCACGGTTTCGTAGTGGATGGTAACGGCCGTAAGATGTCTAAATCTATCGGTAACGTTGTTGCTCCTAAAGACGTAACTAACAAGCTAGGTGCAGATATCCTGCGTCTATGGGTTGCTTCTACAGACTACACGGGTGAAGTTGCGGTTTCTGATGAAATCCTGAAGCGTTCAGCGGATGCTTACCGTCGTATTCGTAACACGGCTCGTTTCTTCCTAGCGAACTTGAACGGTTTCAACCCTGAAACTGACCTAGTTCCTGCTGAAGAGATGGTTGCACTTGATCGCTGGGCTGTTGGCCGTGCTCAAGCTGCACAAGAAGAGATTGTTAAAGCATACGGCGAGTACAACACTCACGGTGTGACTCAACGTCTAATGCAGTTCTGTTCTATCGAAATGGGTTCTTTCTACCTAGACGTAATCAAAGACCGTCAGTACACAGCGAAGCAGGGCAGCCATGCTCAACGTAGCTGTCAGACTGCGCTTTACTACATCGTAGAAGCTCTAGTTCGTTGGATGGCACCTATCATGTCGTTCACTGCAGATGAAATCTGGAACGAGATGCCTGGTCAACGTGACAAGTTCGTATTCACTGGTGAGTGGTTCGAAGGTCTATTTGGTCTTGCTGAAGGCGAAGAGCTAAGCAACGAGTTCTGGGCTGAAATCCAAACCGTTCGTGGCGCAGTGAACAAGCTTCTTGAAGACGCTCGTAAAGAGAAAACAATCGGTGGTGCATTGCAAGCTGAAGTTACTCTATACGCTGACGACGCACTAGCGGCTAAGATCAACAAGCTAGAAGATGAGCTACGTTTCGTACTTATCACTTCTGCTGCGGTTGTTAAGCCACTGAGCGAGAAGTCTGATGCGGCTCAAGCGACAGACGTTGAAGGTCTATTCGTTGAAGTAGCGGCGACTGAAGCTGAGAAGTGTGACCGTTGCTGGCACCACACTCCAGATGTAGGCACTATCGAAGGTCACGAGAAAGTTTGTGGTCGTTGTGTGTCGAACATTGACGGTGAAGGCGAAGTGCGTAAATTCGCATAACCGCTCAGAGAAAGACTGAACTTTTTGTAAAAATCATAGCCCCAGTATCAACTGGGGTTATTTTTAGTTATAGGAAATGTGTTTAACCAAGTTGGTAATCAAGGTCACTTAAAGTGACTAACAATGAATACCAACTTCGTAAATACTAGGAATAGAAATGAGTGAAGTTTCGTTAAAACAATCTGGTGTACGTTGGTTATGGCTGGCTCTATTGGTCTTCTTGGCTGATATCGGCATTAAACTCTTTGTCATGGACAATATGGGTTATGGTTGGGCAAACCGTATTGAGGTGCTGCCATTCTTTAACTTTTTGTACGTGCATAACTACGGTGCAGCGTTTAGCTTCTTGAGTGATCAAAGTGGTTGGCAGCGTTGGTTATTTACGGGTATCGCATTTGCGGTAACAGGTATGCTGACGTACTGGATGAGCAAACTACCAGCAACAGAGAAGTGGAATAACATTGCTTATGCGATCATCATTGGTGGTGCAGTAGGTAATGTGTTTGACCGAGTCGTACATGGCTTTGTTGTCGATTACTTAGACTTCTACTGGGGCACTTACCACTGGCCTGCATTTAACTTAGCGGATATGGGAATCTGTATCGGTGCTGCGATGATCATCTTAGATGGTTTCCGTAAGAAAGACGAAAGCAAATAGCTTGCTTCAAAGTCAGTCTATGACTCACAGAATAGAATAGCCCTAAGCGCTGTCGGTTGATTCCGACGGCGCTTTTTTTTATGCTTCAGTCAACAAGGAAGCAAAGCACAGCGCATCCTCAAATAATAAAGAAGTCTAAGGAAAGTAACGTGGCAGCAATTAAAAATGATTCAGCAGTAACTCTACATTTTACGATTAAAATGAAGGATGGTTCAGTTGCCGATAGTACGGAGAACATGGGCAAACCAGCGAAGTTCGTCATGGGTGATGGCAGCCTAAGTGAGAACTTTGAAGCGTGCTTACTTGGACTTGAAGCCGGCACTGAAAAGTCTATCGAACTGAAGGCGGAAGACGCGTTTGGTATGCCAAACCCAGATCATATTCACTATATGGATCGTGCTAAGTTTGTTGGCGACTCTGAAGTTGAAGTGGGCACTATCATGGCATTTTCAGGTCCTGACGGTATGGAAATTCCAGGTATTATTACTGAGATCGCAGGTGATTCAGTGACGGTTGATTTTAATCACCCACTCGCTGGTCAAGACGTTAGCTTTGACGTCAATATCTTAACGGTAGAATAACTCTCTTAACGTTAGAATAGCTGTCTTCACGCTAGAATAAGATAGCCTTACAGCTGTGATCTCACCCAGAGCTTCACTGTCTAGACGCTTCACTGTAGAATGCGAACCTCGCTGACGGCGAACTCTATAGAAGCAACCTTAGTACCGCGGTAAATGATGAGCAATGAAATGAAAATAATGTTAGCTAACCCTCGTGGCTTTTGTGCCGGTGTCGATCGTGCGATCAGCATCGTAGAGCGTGCACTCGAAATGTATCAGCCACCGATCTATGTTCGCCATGAAGTGGTACACAACCGCTTTGTTGTTGAGGGGCTCAAGCAGCGTGGTGCTATTTTTGTCGAAGAACTGAGTGAGGTGCCAGACGACAACATCGTGATCTTTTCGGCTCACGGTGTTTCTCAAGCGGTTCGTAAAGAAGCGAAAGAGCGTGAGTTAACGGTATTTGATGCGACGTGTCCTTTGGTGACTAAAGTTCATATGGAGGTTGCTCGTGCGAGCCGCAAACATATGGAAGTGGTACTGATTGGCCACGCAGGTCACCCTGAAGTGGAAGGCACTATGGGTCAGTACGCGAGCCAAACTGGTGGTATGTACTTGGTTGAAAGACCAGAGGACGTACAGAACCTCGTGGTGAATGATCCAAGTAACCTGCACTATGTTAGCCAAACTACGCTATCAGTAGATGAAACTGCAGATGTGATTGAAGAGCTACGTCGAGTGTTCCCTGAGATTCAAGGCCCACGTAAAGACGACATCTGTTACGCGACTCAAAACCGTCAAGACGCTGTGCGTGAGATGGCGAATGACGTTGATGTGGTGATAGTGGTTGGTTCTAAGAACTCATCGAATTCAACTCGTCTAAAAGAGCTAGCTGAGAAACTAGGCACACCAGGCTACCTAACTGACTGTCCTGAAGACATTCAAACCGAGTGGGTTGAAGGGAAAAAGAAAATCGGTGTAACAGCCGGTGCTTCTGCTCCTGAAGAGCTGGTAAACCAAATTCTAGATCGTATTCGTGAGCTAGGTGCGACTGACGTTGAAGAGATTCAAGGTCGTGAAGAGAACATGTTCTTTGAAGTACCAAAAGAGCTACAGATTAAGCAAGTCGACTAATCTCTATTGATTGGTGACAAGATCGATGCGTAACACTATCGATTTGCAAACACTATCGATTTGCAAACACTATTGATTTGTAAACAGCAGGAAGCCAACGTTGATACGTTGGCTTTTTTGATCGTGCTTTGGAACAAGGCGTCTAATTCTAACGCGTTACTGGAGACCGAGTTGCTCTTTTAAAGTCTTTAAATAACGACGACTCACCGGGACTTCAAAGCCAGTCAGGGTAATGATCTCGGCTAATCCATTCTCTAGTAACTTGATCTCTTGGATCGATTTTATGTTGATCAAATATTGTCGATGGCAGCGGATCAAATCGGTCTTTTCTTCCAAGATCTTCAGGGTTAGTTGCGAGGTTGCTGTTTGTGATGAGCTACGAACATGCACGCCACTGATATCAGAATAGGCGCATTCAACCGTTTGGCTTGCCATGATCACAATGCGGTTATGACCAATACACGGAATCTGCTCTAAGTGGCAGGGAGCAATCGCAGAGATGTCTTGTGCTGGCGCTTTCTGATTCTGCTTGATGACCTTATTCAGACGGCAAACACTCTTGTTTAATCGACAAGGTTCGACGGGTTTGAGTAGGTAGTCAAAGGCATTGTCTTCAAAGGCTTGAATCGCATATTGATCGTAGGCGGTCACAAACACCACATAAGGCATGGTTTCCGGGTCAAGCATGCTCAGCAATTCAATCCCAGTAACCTGAGGCATTTGAATGTCCAAATACACCACGTCAGGCTTGAGAAGGTTGATTTGCTTTAGCCCTTCAATTGCATTACTCGCTTGGCCAATGACTTCCACTTCTCCTGTTTCAGTCAGCAGCTCAATCAGCTCTTCGCGAGCAAAAAGCTCATCATCGATAACTAGTGCCTTTAACATCCTACAATCTTCATCTTGGTTCTATCCCTGCTTGGTTCACGCTTATCTTTTAAATGTCTGCTTCTAAATGTTTCAACTCGGAGCGATCCGTCTCCGAAAATACCATTATTTGAGTATAGGTATGATAAAGCTCATTCGAGTAAATTGCTGTGGTTGAGATTCTATTTTTAGTGCTGAATCTTGTCCAAAGAAATTAGTGAGTCGTTTATCAACAATTTCCATCCCTAATCCTACATGATCTTGAGATGGCTTCTGATAATTACCTGCATTGTCTTCAACGGTTAACTTGAACCCACCCTCGAAAGCCTCGCTAGAGATCTTTACTTTACCGCCTTCCAACATATTAGATATCCCATGTTTGATGGCGTTTTCTACCAGCGGTTGCAGGGTAAAGCTCGGCAATTGAGATTCATATAACTGCGGGTCGATATCCCATTCCACTTCTAGTCGATCGGTAAAGCGTGCTTTCTCTATGGTCAGGTAAGCGTTGACGTGTGCCAGTTCGTCTTTGAGCTTCACGGTGTTGATGTTCTGCTTTAGGTTGCTTCTAAAGAAGTGAGACAGGTGTTGAATCAACTCTCGAGCTTTATCTGGGTCACGACGTGTTACTGCGCTGATAGTATTAAGCGCATTGAACAAGAAGTGCGGGTTCACTTGAGCGTGCAGCAGTTTGATTTCTGCTTGTGTCAGTAGCGTTTGCTGCTGCTGGTAGTTGCTAAATAGGATCTGGCTCGATAATAGTTGAGCGATACCTTCACCCATCGACATATTGATAGTTGAGAATAGTTTCAGCTTTGGCTCATAGAGCTTGATGGTGCCGACCACTTCGTTACCCGCGCGCAATGGAATAATCAACGCAGAACCCAATTTACAATCCTGCGACAAGGAGCATTGGTATGGGTTCTCTTTGCCGTCAAGGTAGATGATGTCGTTCTTTTCCATCGAGGTGAGGGTACTTTGCGATGAAATAGGGGTATTTGGAATATGGTGCTCATCGCCAATGCCGACGAACGCGAGGATTTTTTCTCGGTCGGTAATCGCCACGGCACCAACATTAGTTTCTTCATAAACGATACGCACGATCTTTTGTGCGTTATCGGAAGTGAAGCCGCCATGCAGAATACCTACCGAACGCTCGGCAATAGTAAGTGCGCGGCGTGAGAAGGTGGCGGAGTATTTCTCGAAGATGGTCTTTCTGTCTTGGATGATGCTCATGAACAGTGCTGCACCCACAGAGTTGGCAATGATCATTGGCGCGGCAATATCGGAAACAAGCGCGTAGGACTGCTCAAATGGTTTGGCGACTGCGAGCAGAATCAACATTTGAATAATTTCTGCAAATAGGGTGACAGAGAACACTACCAGCGGATTAAACAGCTGACTGGCTTTGTTCTTTCTGACTAAGTACACATGCAGCAGGCCACCAATCAAGCCTTCTGCTGTCGTTGAGATAGCACAAGCTAAGTCCGTAAATCCACCCAATGAATAGCGATGAATCCCGCCAGTAAAGCCGACCGCAAAGCCAACTACAGGACCACCAAACAAACCGCCCATTACCGCGCCCATCGCTCGCGTGTTGGCGATGGCATCATTGATTTGCAGTCCGAAATAGGTGCCCATAATACAGAATAGGGAGAACAGAACGTAGCAGCTGATCTTATGGCCTAAGCGTGAAGAGATGCTCAACAAAGGGAGAATCAGTGGGGTTTTACTCAGCATGTAAGCAATCACTAAGTAGACGCAGGTTTGTTGCAGCAGAGAGAGAATGAGTTCCATATTTTCACCTATTGAGACGCTTGTTAAGTGTAAAGCTCATTGCTTGGTAACGGTAGCTTTGCTTGTGTTTTAGTAGCCTATATTCGCTTCCCAGAGTCGAAAGCACTAACGCCTACAAACAATAAAGCCCATCACAGTGGACGGGCTTTAGTCTTAGGTTCCACGAATCACTGAGTGATTACGGGAGCAAGCGAAGTTGTGTTTGGCTGTTCTTTTATCTCTTTCTATGAAGATTGGTCTCTTGTTCCCAAGAGCCTTAAAGAACTAGGCTGTTTTGGTGACGCCTTTTGCTTCTTTCTCTTCTTCATCAGCTAGGTCGATATCGCCTTTGCCTTTTGAAATTTTAATAACGTAAGCCGCAACACCTAGCGCACTCACCACACCAATGATGGTTGAGATTTGCATTGGTAGACCGAAGCCCAGTTGGCTGTTGTTCAGGATGAATGTGATACACACAGACGTCATGAAGATAGCTGGAACTGTTGTTACCCAGTGCAGTTTGTTGTGGCGAAGTAGGTAAGCTGAAGCTGTCCACAGCATCATTACGGCTGTTGATTGGTTAGCAAAACCGAAGTAGCGCCAGATGATACCGAAATCAACTTGAGTCAGGATGCCACCGATAACGAACAGTGGTAACGCCATTAGTAGACGGTTACGCAGTGTTTTCTGTTCCATGTTGAAGTATTCAGCAAGGATAAGACGGCTTGAACGGAACGCTGTGTCACCAGAAGTGATTGGTAGGATAACCACGCCAAGGAAAGCAAGGATACCGCCAAATACACCCAGTAGACCAAATGAAGCGCTGTATACCACGTTACCTGGGCCGCCGTTTGCAATTGCGTCAGACAGAGACTCAACCGAACCGAAGAAAGACAGAGCAAGTGCACACCAGATTAGAGCGATGATGCCTTCACCAATCATTGCGCCGTAGAATACGAAGCGACCGTTCTTCTCGTTTTCCATACAACGCGCCATCAGAGGAGACTGAGTGGCGTGGAAGCCAGAGATAGCACCACATGCGATAGTGATGAAGAGAGCAGGCCAAAGTGGTAGGTCATTCGGGTTCATGTTGGTGAACATGTCGCTGATCTCAAAGCCCCCCATGATTTGGTGTTCGTCAGATAGACCAATCGCAGTGATTAGGCCAACAGACATAAAGATAAGCAGTGCACCGAACAGTGGGTAGAAGCGACCAATGATTTTATCGACAGGGACAATCGTTGCGATGATGTAGTAAGCAAAGATGATAACAACCATCGTAGTTGCAGACATCGCGAAATCAGTTTGGTCGTTCACTAGGTTAGTGATCATACCTGCTGGAGCAGATACGAATACCACACCAACAAGAAGCAGTAGAACAATGGCAAAGATGTTCATAAAGTGTTTTGCGCCATTGCCTAGGTAACGTCCAGTGATGGTTGGAACCGAAGCTCCGCCATTACGGATAGATAACATACCTGAGAAGTAGTCGTGTACTGCACCTGCGAAGATACAACCTAGAACGATCCAAAGCATTGCTGCTGGACCATAAAGGGCACCCATGATAGGGCCGAAGATTGGACCTACACCTGCGATGTTAAGCAGCTGAACTAGGTAAACCTTTGGTGTCGACATTGGAACGTAGTCCACGCCATCTTGCTTAGTGTGAGCAGGTGTTTGGCGTTTTTCATTGATACCGAAAATCTTCTCGATAAAGGTACCGTAAATAAAGTAGCCACCAATGAGTGCTGCGACACAGGTAAGAAACCACATCATAATTTGTTATCCCTGAATGTATTAATTAAGTCAGGGTGTATATTAAAGGAGTCGATGAGAAGAAACTTCCGCTACGAGAGTGAGTGGTCGAATAGCCAATTTAGCGGTGTTATAACTGATTTAGTGGTTTGTTCACTGTGCTGAGTGGCCGATATTTCTATCGAGAGGCCTATTAGCTCTATAGAGAGGTTGTTTGAGTTGGCTTAACGGCGACTATTGATTCTGAGTGGTCGGAATGAACCTAAAGTGGCGAACATTAGACAATAAGTGGACATCGATAGGCGTTCAGTGGAGAATCACCACAAAGGCAGCGCTTCGTCAGAAAGTGGTGAAGTAACAATATAAAGGATTGAAATGAAAAAAATAATCGTACTATTCGCCGTGGCATTTAGCCTTGCAGGATGCAGCGCCAATGTTCAAGATTTAGCAGCTGAAGGCAATTGGCAAGAGATTGGCTATCGTGATGGTATCAAAGGCCACACTCAGCGTTCGTATTCAGAGATGACTGAGCTTGGCGCAGTCGATCAAGCGAGTTACACAGAAGGTTATCACCTAGGTGTGACTGAATATTGTAATCCGAACCATGCTTATCAGATTGGTTTATCTGGTCAGGTGTATGAAGGCGTGTGTTCTGGTACGGAAGACGCTCAACGTTTCCGTATGGAATGGCAACGCGGCTGGGACGAGTTCTCAAACGACTATTAAGCCCAAGCTAGCCATAAAAAATTAAAACTAAAAAAAGACCAGTACCGCGTGTGTGCTGGTCTTTTTGTATGTCGTTGAAGTAGCTGTCTAAATGAGAAGCTACAAGCCAAATTAAGATTACTGATTATTCTCGACGGCTTTTCTCAAGAAGCCATTTTGCTTATCAAGCTGAGCCTTGGCTAACTCTAAATCTAGCCCTGTTAGAATCATCAAAATAGATAACTTCACATCGTAATCAGTCGCTTTAAGTGTCGACACCGCCAGTGCTTTATCGCACTCCGTTGCTTGGATAACGATACGAGCGGCGCGGGCAACCAACTTTTCATTGGTCGCTTTTACGTCGACCATAAGGTTTTGGTAGCTCTTACCAATGCGAATCATGCTGGCAGTGGTCAGCATATTAAGCACCAGCTTTTGTGCTGTACCTGATTTGAGTCGTGTTGAACCAGTCAATGCTTCTGGGCCAACCACCGGGCTAATTGCGATTTGAGCCATTTCAGCAATTGGAGAGTCAGGGTTACAAGATAATGCAACCGTTACTGCGCCAAGCTGATTGGCATAGTTGAGTGCACCAATCACGTAAGGTGTGCGACCGCTCGCAGCAATACCTACCACGATATCATTTTCTGAAAACTGAATCGCTTTCAGATCTTCAATGCCGAGAGTTAGCGAGTCTTCTGCACCTTCTTTGGCTTTTAAAATCGCCTCTGGTCCGCCTGCAATTAAGCCGATAACCATTTTGTCCGAAACACCGAAAGTCGGTGGGCATTCTGAGGCGTCTAACACACCTAATCGACCACTGGTGCCTGCGCCCATATAAATCAGTCGACCACCGTTTTGAAAGGCATGAGCAATTTTATCGACCGCTTTCGCGATCTGTGGCAGTTCCGCTTCAATCGCCAGCGGGACTTGCTTGTCTTGTTGGTTAATCTTTTCAACCACTTCGAGAGAGGTGAGCAGATCAATATCCATAGTGTCAGGGTTTCTCCCCTCCGAAACGAGGTGCGAGAGCGCTGATATGAGAGCGTCGTTACTCATAATGATCCTTAAATGGTGATTCTAAAATGATGGTTCTAAAGTTGTTTAGTCAGCACGATAGAGAACGCCTAGAGAGGCCGCTCTGCTTGCGCCAGTCACTTCTGGTAAATTGCTTGGCAGTTGATGAATATGACGTTGAGCAAGCCACGCAAAAGCCATCGCTTCCATGTAATCGGCGTCCACGCCTTTACTGGTGGTTGAGTCAACCTCCCAACTTGGAAGCAGTTCAGACAGCCTCTTCATCAACAATGGATTTCGTGTACCACCGCCACACACATACAGTGCAGGCTGGTCACCCAAGCGATAAGTCTCCACTTCATTGGCTATCGTCAATGCGGTGTATTCACAAAGCGTGCGCTGAACATCTTCTACTGCAAGATCTTTAAATTCTGTTAATTGTTGCTCTAGCCAAGGTAGGTTGAATAGTTCTCTACCAGTACTTTTCGGTGGCATTTGAGATAGATAAGACTCATTTAACAACTGTTCGAGTAAAGCTTGATTGAGTTGACCTTTAAGCGCAAATTGCGCATCACGGTCAAACTTCTCACCCGTGTGTTTATCAACCCAAGCGTCCATCAACATATTGCCCGGACCTGTATCATAACCAAGCGTTGGCTGATTAGGGCGCAGCACTGAAATATTCGAGATACCACCAATATTCAACACCACAACCGAGCTGTCTTGCGGGTGGAAAATCGTATGGTGGAAGGCGGGGACTAATGGCGCACCTTGTCCGCCTAATGCCATGTCTTTACGTCTGAAATCAGCAACCGTTTGAATCTGTGTTTTAGCGGCAATGATGTTGGCATCACCCAACTGCATGGTAAATGGAAATTCGCCTGTTGGCTGGTGGAACACCGTTTGACCATGATTACCTATCGCAGTTACAGAAGATGCTGGTGTGCCTGACTTTTCGAGAAGTTGCAAAACCGCATCGCCAAACAGATGGCCAAGCTGGTGGTCGAGTTCTCCAATGGCAATTAAATCGGTTTTCTGACCAATACAAACTTCAAGCAGACGCGCTTTGAGGTCGTCAGGCATTGGGAACTCATCATGAGCAAGCAATGTGATGCGCGTATCTTCAATCGACACTAAGGCAGTATCAACACCGTCCATACTCGTCCCTGACATCACACCGATATACAGTTCTTTATGATCCATTTCTAAGCTCTTGCACTGCATTCTTAAAGTCTTCCACAGATTGGTTTAAAAACATTGTAAAGCAAATTTAAAGAGAATAATCTCGGGAAGTTTATGAAATTAGGTTTAATAAGGGATAAATATGGGACCGTTGTGGGTTGATGTTGCAGGCTACGAACTGACTGCGGAAGACAAAGAAATTTTAGAGCACCCAACTGTTGGTGGTCTCATCTTATTTGCTCGAAACTACCACGATAGCAAACAGTTATCGGCGTTAAACAAAGAAATTCGCAAGGTAGCGAAACGTCCTATTTTGATTGGTGTCGATCAAGAAGGTGGCCGAGTTCAGCGCTTCCGCGATGGCTTTTCAATTATCCCAGCTGCTCAGGAATTTGCGACCAAGAATAACGGTGAACATTTAGCAGAACAGGCTGGCTGGCTGATGGCGGCAGAATTGATTGCCCATGATATCGATCTGAGCTTTGCGCCAGTATTAGACAAAGGCCACGAGTGTAAAGCGATTGGTAGCCGAGCGTTTGGTGAAGATATTGATACCATTGTTCGTCATAGCAGCGCTTTCATCAAAGGCATGAAGTCGGTTGGCATGGCGACGACAGGCAAGCACTTCCCTGGACATGGTGGCGTGATTGCTGACTCACACTTAGAGACGCCATATGACCCTAGAGACGACATCTTCGAAACCGATATGGCAATCTTCAAGGCGCAAATTGAAGCTGGAATATTGGATGCCATGATGCCAGCTCACGTGGTTTTCTCTCACTATGATGATCAACCTGCGAGTGGTTCACAGTATTGGCTACAGAAAGTATTGAAGCAGCAGCTTGGGTTTAAAGGCTTGGTGTTCTCTGACGATTTAACGATGGAAGGCGCTGCCATTATGGGCGGACCAGCCGACAGAGCGAAAGCGGCCTTGAATGCAGGTTGTGACATGGTGTTGATGTGTAATAAACGAGATGCACAAATTGAAGCTCTGGATCACTTAGCGATTCAAGAGGTGCCTTTAGCCAACTCATTGCTTAAAAAACACAGCTTTGATTTGTCGACACTTCACTCGGATGCTAGGTGGAAAGAGACCTCAGAGACGATTAAGCGAATGCTAGGCAGTGAGTGATAAATAAACACATTATAATTTTAGATAAGGCGATATGATAAATATCGCCTTTTTTGTATGTGTGATCCGTGGTTTAAACCTATTTATCTCTTAGAGTGAGCCAAATTCAATGTGTAAAATAAAATTTACACTTAATGTTTTTTATTGTTTACACTTGCAATCGTTTTTTTAGCTGTTATTGTGTTTTTAAAGATTGTTAACCCAAACGGAAATGTTGGGTGTAAAAATAAATATACAGGTTGAGTTATGCAGAAAAGTGAATTAAGCAATGTCAATATCATCGACGAACAGGTACTGATTACTCCTGAGGAGTTAAAAGCAAAACTGCCTTTGAGTGATAATGCTCGTCGTTTCATTCAAGAGTCTCGTCAAACTATCGCAAACATCATTCATAAGAAAGATCATCGCATGCTTGTTGTATGTGGCCCATGTTCTATCCATGACATTGAAGCTGCGAAAGAGTACGCGAAACGCCTTAAAGCCTTATCTGAGCAACTTAGCGATCAACTGTATATTGTTATGCGTGTTTACTTTGAGAAACCTCGTACCACTGTAGGTTGGAAAGGTTTGATCAATGACCCGCATCTAGACGGCACTTTCGATATTGAGCATGGTCTGCATGTTGGTCGTGAGCTACTTGTTGAACTCGCTGAGATGGAAATTCCATTGGCGACTGAAGCATTAGATCCAATCAGCCCGCAATACCTAGCAGATACCTTCAGCTGGGCAGCTATCGGCGCACGTACGACTGAATCTCAAACTCACCGTGAGATGGCAAGTGGTCTTTCAATGCCAATCGGTTTTAAAAACGGTACCGATGGCAACCTAGGCACTGCAATCAATGCAATGCAGGCGGCTTCTTCTAGCCACCGTTTCATGGGTATCAGCCGCGAAGGTCAAGTTGCACTACTAACAACGCAAGGTAACCCAAATGGTCACGTGATTTTACGTGGCGGTAAGCAGACGAACTACGATTCAGTATCGGTACACGAATGTGAGCAAGAGCTGGGTAAATCTGGCTTAGAGGCCGCGCTAATGGTCGACTGTAGCCACGCGAACTCTCGTAAAGATTTCCGTCGCCAACCTTTAGTTGCAGAAGATGTGATTCACCAAATTCGTGAAGGCAACAAATCGATTATCGGCCTTATGATTGAAAGCCATATTAACGAAGGAAACCAATCTTCGGATATACCTCTCAATGAGATGAAATACGGCGTTTCTATTACCGACGCGTGTATCAATTGGGATTCAACTGAGGCACTATTGAAACATGCACATACGGAATTAGTCCCGTTCTTAGAGAACCGCTTGAAAGGTTAGTCAGAGTTTTAAATTTAAGTGCCTCATCTAATGGGGCATTTTAAGATCTGTTGCTAGCGAACCTACGTGATTGTGGGCTGATAGATTGGCACGGGCTTATAGATTAGTAAGGAATAAAATGGCCGTTGAACTGAACGAATTACGCGACCAAATCGATGCTGTCGATAAACAAATGTTGGATTTACTGGCTCAACGCCTTGCTCTAGTAGAGAAAGTAGGCGAAGTAAAAAGTGAACATGGTTTACCTATTTATGTACCAGAGCGTGAAGCTGCGATGCTGGCATCTCGTCGTCAAGAAGCTGAGAAAATAGGGGTTCCACCACAGTTAATCGAAGATATTTTGCGTCGTACTATGCGTGAGTCTTATGCCAGCGAGAAAGATTCTGGCTTTAAGTGTCTTAACCCAGAGTTACGTTCAGTGGTTATCGTTGGTGGTAATGGTCAACTTGGTGGCTTGTTTGGGCGTATGTTCAAACTGTCTGGCTACGAAGTAAAAATCCTTGGCAGCCAAGATTGGGATCAGGCCGACGAAATCTTAGATAATGCTGGGCTTGTGGTTGTTACGGTTCCAATTCACCTAACGGAAGGTGTGATTGCGAAGCTAGGTAATCTACCAAGCGATTGTATTCTATGTGATTTGACGTCAATTAAATCTAAACCTCTACAAGCAATGATGAACATGCATCAAGGCCCAGTAGTTGGATTGCACCCAATGTTTGGTCCTGATGTTCCTAGCCTTGCTAAGCAGGTGATTGTTTACAGTGATGGTCGTGGTTCTGAAAGTTACCAATGGCTACTGAATCAATTTGGTATTTGGGGCGCGAGCCTTTGCCAGATGGATGCAGCTGAACACGATCACGGCATGACCTTGATTCAAGCACTTCGTCACTTCACCTCTTTTGCTTACGGCTTGCACCTGAGTAAAGAGAACCCGAACATTGATCAACTTCTGAAACTAAGCTCGCCAATCTACCGACTTGAGATTGCGATGGTTGGTCGTCTGTTTGCTCAAGACCCGAACTTGTACGGCGATATCATTCTTTCTTCGGATGAGAATATTGAGATGATTCGACGCTTCCATAGCTGTTTCGGAGAAGCGTTAGAAATTCTAGATGGCAAAGATAAGGCTAAGTTTGTTGAGAGCTTCAACCAAGTGAGTGATTGGTTTGGTGACTACTCACAACAATTCTTGCAAGAGAGCCAAAGTCTTCTAAAACAAGCACATGACTCGATTCATCGTGGTTAATACTGATTTGAAATCATAAAAAAGAGCGACCATCTGGTCGCTCTTTTTGTTTGTGCTGAACGCTATGAAAGCATTTTGCCTACAGTAGACTAAAAGCAATTAGATCATCATAGGCCAAATCAACAGGTCTTAGCTATTAACAACTAGTTAGCCATTAACAACTAGTTAGTCGTGATAGGTTTTTTGCTATCTTCACTCGATACGGTGTCGATGGTCGAGCTAATGTAAGGCACGTTAGTCAGGTTGATCTGCAAGCGAACCACATTATCAATCAGCTGAACTAGTGGGCCCCACTTAACCTTTTTCTCTTTCTCGAACACGTAGTTGAAGTTTTCCGGTGTCCAATCCATCAAGTATTGAGGGTTCAATGAACGACCAAGGAAGCGTACTTCATAATGCAAGTGTGGGCCGGTTGAGTTACCTGAGTTACCACAGCTCGCAATCACATCGCCTTTACTCACAAACTGACCGCTACGTACCTTGAACTTCTGTAGGTGCGCATAAGAACTCATGAAACCAAACGAGTGACGCATAGTAATAAAGTTGCCGAAGCCTTTTTTACTTGGGCGTACCGTTTCAATGACTCCATCTGCGGGCGCGACAATATCTTCACCACGCTTACACGTTAGATCGATACCAGTATGTACATGGCGTTTCCCTGAAATAGGGTTAGTGCGGCTACCATAAGAAGAAGATATACGTTGATAAGCCATCGGACTGTCGTTTGGAATCAAGCGGAACATTGTGGCTCTTACTGCTGAATCGACTGCAGCCGCATCAATGCGATCTTCTAAAGAAATATCATCGGTAAGCAGATCTTCATCAGCAAGACCCAGTACTGATTCCACATCGAATACACGCTTACCAAGTAGCTGAATCGTGCCTTCTTTCTCGGTCAGTGTTTGCGATAGCGAATGGTTGGTTTCTACTTGCTCAGCATAAAGAAATTCTGTTTGTTCTTTTTCAACAATCAGTGTTTCAATCAACTGTTGGGCATCACCCGCTTGCAGTGCGAGTTCTTGTTTACTCTCGAAGTGCATGTACGCCGCTCCGCCAATCAATAGCGGTACTGAAAAAATGGCAGTAGTGCAAATGAGCACGGCTTTACGGCCGAAGTAAAACGTCTGTTCCCCCTGACTGGAGGGAATAGTAATGGATAGTTTTTTAGACATGGTTCTGTATTAACTAAATGCTTCTAATAGAAAAAGGGTAATGGAGATGTCACTTACTACCTAAGTCGGTAAGGTGTTCAATCTCTCTATAAAGCAGTTCATCGTCGCCAACATTAAGCTCCACAAGTCGCTTAAGGTGGCTGATACTATCAATATCTAAATGCTCTATGCGTAAACGCATTGAGGTATTGATGGTAGAGACTATCGTTGCTTCTAACTGAATATTGATATCACTGTTTTCGAGCTTAAAGCTCACTTGAACAGGGACATCATGGCTAAGTTGTTTTGATTCATTGCATTGAATGAGTAAACCATGGAGTGATAAGTCTTGCACTGAGCCTGATATATTTACTTGTCCTTGTGAGATCTCAGTAGGGACTTGATAAATAACTCGTGAAAATTGACGTCTTTCAACCATAAGTAATCTCTCTATATCGATGCATTACACGTAAGCCAGATATATCAAAGGCCGCTATTATCGCGGCCTTTGTTCAAAATACAAGCTTATTTACTTAGCTATACGCTTGTACTTGATACGGTGCGGTTCTGCCGCTTGTGCGCCTAGAGTCTGCTTAAGCCACTCAGTGTACTCAGTATAGTTACCTTCGTAGAAGTTAACTTGACCTTCATCACGGTAGTCTAAGATATGGGTCGCAATACGGTCAAGGAACCAACGGTCATGCGAGATAACCATTGCACAGCCAGGGAATTCAAGCAGTGCTTCTTCAAGAGCACGTAGCGTTTCAACGTCAAGGTCGTTGGTAGGCTCATCGAGTAGCAGTACGTTACCGCCCGCTTTTAGCAGTTTCGCTAAGTGAACACGGTTACGCTCACCACCAGAAAGCTCACCGATGATCTTCTGTTGGTCGTTGCCTTTAAAGTTGAAACGAGAACAGTAAGCACGCGCAGGGATTTCGAAGTTGTTGATCTTAATGATATCAGCGCCTTCAGAGATCTCTTGGAATACTGTCTTAGTGTCGTCCATGCTGTCACGGAACTGATCAACAGAAGCAAGCTTAACGGTTTCGCCTAGTTCAACTGTACCTGAATCTGGCTGTTCTGCACCGCTTAGCATCTTGAATAGTGTTGATTTACCTGCACCGTTGGCACCAACGATACCGACGATTGCGCCCTTAGGCATGCTGAACGATAGGTCGTCGATAAGAACGCGATCACCAAACGATTTAGTCAGGTTGTTCACTTCAAGAACTTTATCACCTAGACGCTCACCTGGCGGGATGAACAGTTCGTTGGTTTCGTTACGCTTCTGGTATTGGCCAGTTGTCAATTCTTCAAAACGAGCCATACGAGCTTTAGACTTAGCTTGACGGCCTTTAGGGTTTTGACGAACCCATTCAAGTTCTTTCTCGATTGTCTTTTGACGTGCGCTTTCGCCCGCTTTTTCTTGCTTAAGACGCTCGTCTTTTTGCTCTAGCCAAGACGTGTAGTTACCTTCCCATGGGATACCTTCACCACGGTCAAGTTCTAGAATCCAGCCAGCTGCGTTGTCTAGGAAGTAACGGTCGTGGGTAATCGCCACAACAGTACCACTGTAATCAACAAGGAAGTGCTCAAGCCATGCTACTGATTCTGCATCCAAGTGGTTGGTTGGTTCATCAAGAAGCAGCATGTCTGGCTTTTCAAGAAGTAGACGACAGATAGCAACACGACGACGCTCACCACCTGATAGGAATTCAATTTTCGCATCCCACTCAGGAAGACGAAGTGCATCAGCAGCACGCTCTAGAGCAGTCTCTAAGTTGTGACCGTCTTTTGCTTGAATCAGTGCTTCTAGTTCGCCTTGCTCTTTAGCAAGTGCATCGAAATCTGCATCTGGTTCTGCGTAAGCTGCGTAAACTGCATCGATACGCTTAAGTGCGTCAGCAACGTCAGAAACCGCTTCTTCTACGATTTCACGAACCGTTTTTGATTCGTCTAGTACAGGTTCTTGCGGTAGGTAACCTACTTTAAGACCTTGTTGTGCACGTGCTTCACCATCAATATCAGTATCAATACCAGCCATGATACGTAGTAGGGTAGATTTACCTGAACCATTTAGACCCAAAACACCGATTTTAGCGCCAGGAAAAAAGCTAAGAGAAATGTCTTTAAGAATTTGACGCTTAGGTGGAACAGTTTTGCTCACCCGAGACATGGTATATACGTATTCAGCCATTGCCGATCGATCCTAATTATTGTTCAAAATTGTCTGCTATTTTATACCAATATCCTCAAAGATGTTACTCCTAGGGCAGAAAAGCCACTCTTGAACTAATCCTTACCTATTATTGTCACATTGGTCATTAAAACTATATTTAATGGGCTTCTGAGGCGAAGTGTTAAATATTAATAATATTTACACTCAAATCCTTTACATTTGATGTGATGTCGGGCGTAAATAGACTTCACGTATTCATACACGCACTAAGGAAAGAGCGAATGTTTTTCCGCATTGGTAATACGAAAATTGCTGTGGCTGCATCGGCAATTTTGTCTTCGGTTTCACTGGCTCCGGTCGCTATGGCTAGCAATGCATCCGAGCTTGAAATGCAGCGTGACGTTTATGACAAAGCGCAAGAGGTTTTAGACAGCCGTGATCTAAAAGCTTACTCCGCGCTGCGTAACAAAATTCAAACATACCCTTTAACACCTTACACCGATTATCGGGCCTTTCTGATTGGCTTAGGTGATCGCACACCTGCTGAGGTCGATGCTTTCATTGAAGAGAACAAGGCATTGCCTTTCTCCAATCGAATGCGCGCACCTTATTTGGACTCATTGGCTTCTCAAAAACAGTGGAAGACGATCCTTGAGTTTCAAACCAAAGAGCCTGTCGGTGAAAAATACCAATGTATTTATTATCGAGCGCATTACGAGCAAGGTAACCAAGAGCTTGCCTTTAAAGGAGCTAAACAACTTTGGTTGAGTGGTAGTGGTGTTGATGACGCTTGTGACCCTTTATTTAAAAGCTGGGATCAAGCTGGGCTAAGAACTGATGAGCTGATTCTGGATAGAATGCTGCTAGCGTTCGAGGGCCGTAACGGTAAGTTAATGAGCTATCTGATTAAGCAATTGGATCATGATGAGTCAATTGCTCAAGCGAAGCAGATGAAGGCGTTGTACAACAAGCCTGAAAATGTACTCGCGTTTGCTAAAAAACATCCAGCGAATGAATTCTACCAAGCTCAAACCGAGTTTGCTTTCGAGAAGCTAGCAAGGAAATCATCAAGCAGTGCTCAAAAGGTGTTTGATGATGTCATCAAGGATCAGAAGTTTTCGAAAGAGAAATCTCAAGAGCTCGCTGATTACCTAACGTTTCGTCTGATCAACACCGACTCTGAAGAGTTAATGGTGTGGCGCGACAAAATGCTCGCGAGTTCATCAAAGCAAGTTCTGCTGGAACGACGTGCTCGCTTAGCAATTCAACATGCCGATTGGACGGGTTTGAAAGAGTGGATAGCGCGCTTGGATGATAAACATCAGGCTTCGCTTCGTTGGCAATATTGGCAGGGCAGATCTGAAATCGCGACGGGCGATACTGACAAAGGCAATAAGCGACTGTCAGATATCTTGGGTCAGCGTAATTTCTACAGTGTGGCTGCGGCTAAGCAGTTAGGTAAGCCAGTTCAATATCCAACATCGACACTTAAATACAATGCTGAAACAGTGAAGCCATTCGACACCTCTTTGGTGCGTATTGGTGAACTGATTGACCGAGACAAAATTGCGGCAGCGAAAAGTGAATGGCGCTGGTTACTGACCAATGCAGATAAAGAGCAAAAAGAGATGCTTGCCGCTTACGCTGCGACACAGCGTTGGAATCACTTTACCGTAACAGCGAGTATCTCTGCGAAGATGTGGGATAACATTGCGCTGCGCTTCCCTGTTGCTCATAAGTGGTGGTTTAACTTCTACGCTGAAAAGCACGATCTCGATCCAATCACTTTGATGTCTTTAGCAAGACAAGAGAGTGCGATGGATTCAGAAGCTCGCTCTCCAGTTGGCGCGCGTGGCATTATGCAAATTATGCCCAAGACGGCGCAATACACAGCGAACAAACATAAGATTAAGTATCAGGGCAGCGATGATCTTTATGATGTCGGCAAAAACATTGAGATTGGCAGTCACTACTTAGATGGTTTACTCGCTCAATATGATGACAACCGTATCTTTGCGTTTGCGGCTTATAATGCTGGACCTAGCCGTGTGAAACAGTGGCGTTCACGCAGCGATGAAAAGCTCGATGCCTTTGCATTTATCGAAATGATCCCATTCAAAGAGACACGTGGCTACGTTCAGAATATCTTGATGTTTGAGACCTACTATCGAGATATCTTGGGTGAGAAAGGGACGTTTTTAGCGCCCCATGAGGCAAAAACGAAATACTAAGCCTTCGGCATTTGGCCCGAAACTGAGTAAGAATAAAGGCAGTGAGTGCTAACCATTTCCACTTACTGCCTTTTTACATTGGATCGCATCAAGTGTTTCGGTATAAAGTGTTAAACGCTTTCAATCGTTAAGCGACTCTTTAAAGTCAGAATTTAAAAGTAAGTGTAGAGATATGGCATCACAACCTGAATATGATAATTGGCAACAACTGATGGACTTGGTAAAGACGGCTGTCGAAAAAGATCAGCACGAGCTGTTGTTGACTATGATGATGACACCAGACGAGCGAGATGCTCTGGTTGCTCGAATTAATATCTTCTGTGAGCTGATGAAAGGCGATATGTCTCAACGACAGGTGAGTCAAATGCTGGGCGTAGGCGTCGCGACGATAACCAGAGGCTCAAATGAGCTAAAGGCCAAATCTGAGCAAGAGAAAGTCGTGATCGCCGACCTATTGCTAAAGTAATAATGGAATTAAGCTATCACGCGATAGTATGAATACGAATTCGATCAAAAACGCTAACTGGATGTTAGCGTTTTTTGTTTCTGAAGATTGTTCTTGGAATCTTTTGAAGTTTAAGGAAGCCTCAAATACTAAATAGGAAAGTGTTCAGGATTCACAAATGGGATCAGAGCCAAAATTAAAGCTTGATGATAGACCGAACTGCGTGACAATTGGTTATGTGTCAGTAGGCCAATGGCACCACCTTTCTGTTTGATATTGTCGGTACCAAACACTTCATCCATCACATCCCCTAACTCGTTTGCATGCTCTAGTTTCTCAAGCACGGCTGGTGGCAGCATCAGACTTGCTGAACGAGACTCGCCACGTTGGCCATTCGTTTCGATCACCATCCAGGCAAAGGTGACGTTTGTTTCTATTCCCGCTTCTAGACCAACATAGAAGTCTGCATCAGGCTGAGCTTGAGTTGCGTTGTGAACTCGATTCACGGCACCTTGATAGGTTTCATCATTGCTCATCGGTTGATCGGCGACACCACTAGGGACGCTGATGCCTTTGAAATCAAATTCAGTATCAGGAAAAGCAGATAAGAACGCACTTTTAACGGCGTTTATTTTAGCTGGGTTCAGCGATGCGATGATTACAGATTTCATGTGTCGGATTCTTTTTGTTGTCGATTAGATTGAGTTGATGTTGTCGGTACCAGTCACTCAACTCTTCTAGTGGCATGGGTTTACCAAAGTAATAGCCTTGCAGCATATCGCACTGTGCATCCTGTAACCACTGGTGCATGTCTTGAGTTTCAATCCCTTCGGCGGTGACCTTTTTCCCCTGAGCATGACACAACCCGATAACTGGTTTTACGATGTTCTGGTTATCGGTTTCAATTAAGGTATCCAAAAACGCTTTATCCAATTTAATTTTCTGAGTTGGATACTGCACCAGTTGAGTGATAGAGGTGTAACCGGAACCAAAGTCATCAATCGCCAGTCGATAACCCATGCATGACAGCTCATTCAGCAATGGGAAGCCTTCTGAGTTTGAGTAAAAGGTTTCAGTGATTTCAAAATCGATTAGGCTTGGTGGAATTCGATTTAACTCCGCGTGTTCTTTAATGAAACCCGCAAGGTGAGTGGTTTCAATGCCAGCAGAAGATAAGTTGATCGACAATTGAATCGAGTGATCAAATTGAGTCTGAAGTCGATGGAATGAAGCAAACGCATTCTGTATTACCCAGCGGTCAACATGTTCGAACAGCCCGGTTTGTTCGGCTATTGGAATGAACTCATCCGGTGGAACCAAACCAAGTTGCTTTGAATTCCAACGTAATAACACCTCAACGCCAATAACATCAGTCCCGGTAGAATCCATGTAGGGCATGTAAACGAGCCTGAATTCATCATCAAAATTCTTACCTCTAAGCGCACGTTCAATGTCTGCTTGGCGCTGAATGGCTTTGTCTAAATCCCGTGAATAGTCAGCAAATTGGTTTTTACCGGCACGCTTGGCTTGGTACATCGCAGTATCCGCGTTGGACAGTAGCTTCTCGATTGAGTTGCCATCATTAGGGTAGGTCGCAATACCAATACTGACCGTGATCGGAAAGCTGCCTGATTCGGTGACAAAACCTTTTTGCAGTGGAGTCAGTAAATCATTCGAGAATCGATGCGCGACATTTCCTCGGTGACTAGGAGCGTTAATGTAGACAACGAACTCGTCTCCAGAAAGTCGGGCAGGCATACAATGAGCGTCGAACTCCTCTTTATAGTGACGACAAATATCTGAAATACGCTGAGCAAAAGAGACCAGAATCGAGTCGCCGATTTGATGTCCGTATTTGTCGTTCACAAACTTGAAGTTGTCCAAGTCAAAATAGAGAACCCAGGTTTCGGTATTCGAACTCGGTTTTGGCAACGATTGCTGAACGAAGGTTTGAAACTGATGCCTATTGGCTATTTGGGTTAACTGATCATTTTCGGCCAAGAGCTTGGTCTGTTGGTAGGTGTTATCTAACTCTTGGTACATGTCATAAAAACGCTGTGATAGGCGGCCAAGCTCATCACGAGTGCCCAAGCGTTCGATGTTCTTACGTTGTTTTTTTTCGACTTGCTGTAGCTGTCGATCGAGCCGCGTTATTGGAGTAATCACAGTGCGAGACAGAAGCATGAGTAGAAGAGCGACAGTCACAAACGCAGACAGGGCAAACGACAAACTCAGCTTGTTCCAAATTGAATCGAGCTTGTTTTCTAATAGGAATTGCGCAGGATCGACCGTGGCGTACAGTTCTGGAGCAAGCTTGACTGAGTGGGTGACATCATTTTCCAAAGAAACCGCTATGGATGTGAAGAATAAACTGGTTTGGTAGTCGAACTCTATCTGTTTTCTCAGCGCATTAAATTTGTCGAGAGAGACAGAGACAACAACAAAGAACACATCGTCGGGTTGATTGTTAACGGTTGGGAAAATCGCTTTTCTATCTACCTTGTTATAGTGAACCAACATCCCTTCGCCTTGGGAGTTTTGAATATAGTTGGTACTCGATGTTGCTAAGGTGTCTTGATAGTGCAGGTCAACATACTCCAATATCTTACTGTCAATCTGAGTGCGTGAGTCATTGCTATTATCCGCGTAATAACGCAGTTTTCGATCACCATTAAGAAGCGCTAAACCTGTATAGCTTTCATCGTCATCTTGCAGGAAATGAATGGCTTCTCGAAGATTACTGACCAGTTCAAGATCGCGAGATAGATTTTGATCAGTGAGAAAATAACGCTTCACCATATCACTCTGGGTCAAGGTGTAAGAGTAGCTATTGAGGAACGAACGAGATTGGCGAAAGTATCCGGCTAGTTTTTCCATGTTCAGTTGAAGTGCGTTGTCTTCGCGTTTGATGAAACTGCTTTTTTGCGTCGAATAAATAATATAGCTAGAAGCCGCGGTACTGATCAGTATCACAGGGGCTATTAGTAGTAAGATTTTAGTACTTAGCTTCATAGTTAATGACAACACTATTTATAAATTAAGCGCATAAGTTTATGTTACTTAATGCTTACTCGCTATTAATTATACGTAGTTCGATGATTTCCTGTGAAGGGGGTAAGGTTTTGTCTTTATTGATAAAAAAAGCCACTAATGAGTTTTTGTTAGAAAGGCTCAAGTAGTGGAGAGAGTAAGCGTGCCGAATGTGCGAAACAAGTGAATTGTGTTTCAGGCATGCTAGGGTGAGTTTTCTTAGCGAGAATAGTACTCGACTAGAGGGTGATTTAAGTATTTGGCCTGCTGTAGGCCAAATACTTATGTTAGCTAAAAGCTGATACTCACTTTCAGCTATGACAACTTAACTTGAGTCGCTTTGATGTTCTCACTTGGGTAGCAACCCAACACCTTAAGGTGGCGAGTAATGGCTGTTAGTTCCGTTATCGCCTGCTGCATATTATCTGAATCCAGATGCGCCTCTAAATCGACATAGAACATCTCTTCCCAAGGGTTACCCATGATAGGACGAGATTCCAGCTTGGTCATGTTGATGCCTAAGCGTTGCAGGATCAGTAGTGTTTCTACCAAAGAACCCGCCTCTTGAGATGTCGACATGATGAGCGTCGTTTTCGCTGGTATTTGAGTCGATACTTCAACAGGCTTACGCGCCACTACGATGAAACGAGTGTGGTTCTCTGTTTGGTTAGCAATGTTGCCCTGAATTGGCTGAAGCCCATAAAGTTTGCCGCTCGATGCATTACCAATAGCAGCTACGTCATTACCACCTAATTCTTTAACTTTTTTCATTGCATCAGCGGTGCTTGCGCAAGACTCAAGGCTGACACCCTTAAGGCGGCTCAAGAACTCACTGCATTGTTGATGAGGTTGTGGGTGCGAGTAGAGTGTTTTGATGTCTTCTAAACGGATATCACTTTTAGCAACAAGGCAGTGCTCAATCGGTTGAGAAAGTTCGCCAACAATGTACAGAGTCGTATGTTGTAGCAGGTCGTAGACCTCGTTAATTGACCCTGAACTGGTGTTCTCAATCGGCAGGACACCGTAGTCGGCATGGCCAGACTCTACTGTTGATGCGACTTCTTTGAAGTGATTACAGTTCAGCTCAATCAATTCCATATTCTTGCGGCTGAAGTATTCGCGGCTCGCAAGGTGAGAATACGATCCCTTAGAACCTAAGAATGCAACGCGAGCCAATGGTTTACGGCTTTGCGGGTTCGCTAGGTTTTGTAAGTATGACTGTTGTAGTAAAACGGAATCTTCGATGATGGTGTGAAACAGCTTGGTAATGTACTGCGCATCAAGTTCGTATTTATCTTTGCCGTTGTTGATCAGCTTAACTAATAGTTGTTGCTCTCGTACTGCATCACGAACTGGTTTTGATGTCTCTACTTTGCTTTTAGCGACTTCGATACTTAGCTTGCGACGCTCCGAAAGTAACTTCAGGAGTTCGTCGTCTAAATCATTAAGACGAAGGCGGATATCATCCAGTGAAATTGAGCGGTCAGTCATAAATGTGTCCTTATAAAAAAGCCTCCCTAGTGTGGGAGGCTTCTTGTTCGTTTTTGACTTGTTTTTCTAAAACGACTTAGCCTCCGATTTACGGAAGAAAAAAGAAGTCAAAAATAAACAAAGATTGAGTGTGCATAAAAAGTGATTGTTTTATGAATGTTTAAACACAATAAGCAAGCGAGCTACGAGCGTCAAGCAAAAAAATAGCGCCCTGAGGCGCTATTTTTTAATCTGTTCTCTTTCCTTATTCTACTTCAGCTTCTAGCTCTTCGATTTCAGGCTTTTCAGCGCGGCGCGCTTCTGGTTTATGGCGTAGCTTGTTGAGTTGACGCTCTAGTTTTTGTTCTACTTCGTTGATCGCTACGTAGAGGTCGTCATGGATTGATGAAGCAACAAGTTGGCCTTTTGGTACGGTTAGTACCGCTTCAAATTTCTTCTTCTTGTTTGGTTCTTCGCTAAAGCTCGCTTGGCAGCCAATGATGTCTACTTGCCATTTATCTAGCTTTTTAAATTTGCTTTCTATGTGATCACGGATTGCAGAGGTAATGTCGATGTTTTTACCAGTGATGTTCATTTTCATAGAAGTTTTCCTCTGTTGTATCCCTCATGGGTTAACTTCAGATTACGACTTTTAGGAATAAAGAATGTGATCTAGATCTTGTTTTGGTTGGGTGGGATAAGCATTAAAATCAAATGTGATCTTACGCAAGTCTTAGTATCTTTTTGGCGAAAAATGCTTGTTATCCTTATGAAAAACGATAACTTGGAGGCAAGGCTTCGCTAAAAATTAAATCAGTTTTTAGGGGTGTCCTACAGCCTATGGAAAGTACTTGATTGAAATTTACTCAATAGTGTTTTGTGATATAGGTCTTGTAATATAGGTCGCTACATAAGCTTCTTCAGAATTAGATAAACAAAAGCCGCATAAGTATTCTTATGCGGCTTTTGTGTTTTTTAGCTTTACCTAATACCTTTGGCTCCCCAGCTCTGGGATGGAGGCGATCCTAGTCGTTAGTGTTCAGTAATCTCGCTGTGCCGTCCTCTCGGATAGCATTGATAGCTTGTAATTGTTTATAGATTACGAAGTAACGATTGATGTTGGCAACATAGGTTACGGGTTCTTTACTCACGTATTTGCGAGTGATGATTTCTACGTTTTTAAACCAGATGTTTGGGTTGTAACCTTTCTGCTTGGCAATGCTCCTCATCTTTCTGATCTTAGCAGGACCAGCGTTGTAAGAAGCCAAGGTAAAGTAGATTTGATTGTCGGGTGATATTGCCGGGTCGTCAAAATATCGGTCTTTGATAAAGCGCATATACTTCACACCCGCATGGATGTTGTTATCCACCTTATGGATGTTCTTGATGTTGACGTTTTTATCTTTGGCGGTACTCGGTAATACCTGCATCACACCAATAGCCCCGCGATGAGAAATCCGGCTCTGATCCAGTCCTGATTCTTGGAAACCTTGAGCTGACATCATCAAAGGATCAAATTCATACTTGCTCGAATACTTTTCAAAGACATCTGAGAGTTTAGCTACTCGGTCTACTTTATTGGGGTTGAGTGCTCGGCCTAACCAGCGAGTATTGTCGATGTATTTCTGGTAGATGACATTCCCAAGCAGGGTGCCTGTTCGTGCGGTCTTGACGTATTTGTTTATCTCTTTCTTCAGTTGAGGGCTGTCTTTTCTTAAAGCCCAAGCAATACGACCATTTTCTCGTAAAGGTAAGTCGTTATGGACTTGAATGTTTTCCATTACATCGATCCAGAGCTTGGCTTTATGGTTATCCAGAATTGTGCCTTGTATATAACCTTGGTTAACCAGTTCTATCAGCTCGTAGTCTTGTAATGACTCCTCGATAAAGTGGACATGCAGTGGTGGTAAACCTAGCTCGTTAAGCTCCTTATTAACTCTTTGTACACTCTCGAAGTAACTCGAGCTTGCTCGTATCCACACCTCTTTGCCACTCAATTGCTTGATTTCGGTGATAGGTTCGGCCTTTTTCCCTGTGATAATGAGTTCTTTACCATCTTTAATCATCGGATCCGAAAAATCGATGGTTCGTAATCGTTTATCGGTGATCGTTAGGTTAGCGACAGCGACATCACCATAGCCAGACTCTAAAGAGGGAAGTAGATCATCTCGTTGCACGGGGATGATTTGAACATTGAGATAGGGATGTTTCTTACGAAGGCTTTTCTCAAAGTGGTAGAGCATTTCTGCCACGATGCCTTTTGGCTTGCCATCCTCGATGTAATAGAAACCAAGATCGGCAGACACTAGCACTCTAACCGTTCCTTTGGTTTTGAGCACATCCAAGTCACCCATGTAAGGCTTATTGCTTAATGGAGACAGTTCTAATGCGTAGGATAAGTGGCTAAATAGCGATATCCAGATAAATAATAACAACCTACTCACATCCACACTCCATGTTGATGTTTTGTTAAAAGTTATCTTTTGAAGATACCGTGTATTATGCGATCCATCAAGTTTGCGATATGTAGATGAAAAAAAGCGCGCTAGTAAATTAGCGCGCTTTTAGGATTGAGATGTAAGAGGTTTGATTAAGGTAGTGGGTTTAACTCAATCAACTTTTCTGTTCTTAACACAGCATCATCTAGGCCGAGTTGTTGATAAGCTTTTAGCTGGATATCTAAAGACTTACGCGCAGCAATGGTGTCTGGGTAAGTTTTTTGCAGCTCTTGCGTTCTGTTGATCGCAGCAATCCAAGCTTCGCGGCGTAGGTAGAAATCAGCGGTTGCTAAGTCATACTCTGCTAGGCGGTTCTTAAGTGCGAACATGCGTTTTTGTGCATCTTCAGCATAAGGGCTACTAGGGAAACGTTCGAGTAGTCGCTTGAAGTCAGCAAACGCAAGTTTCACTGGTTCAGGATCTCGGTCACTACGGTCGATATTAAAAATATCGTGCATGAAGTTTCGGTCTTGCGCCATGTGCGTTAAGCCGCGCATGTAAAGAACCCAGTCTTGTTTCTCATGCGTTGGGTTCAAACGTAGGAAACGTGAAATGGTAGCGAGGCCAAGTGCCAAGTCATCATTTTTGTAGTAAGCGTAAATCAGATCGAGCTGTACTTGCTCAGAATAGGCGCCGAATGGGTAACGTGAGTCTAGGGCTTCTAGCTTTTCTATTGCTGAAAGCCAGCTACCGCTCTGCAGTGATTCTTGAGCGTCAGAGTAGAGAACCGATGGTGGTACATCTGGCACTATCTCTTCACTACTTGAACAACCAACCAAGAGTGATACGGCTAATAGACCCGATAAAGTAAGGTGTTTCATGTCAGGCGTCGATTCCTTGAATTAAATATTTCGTAAGCTTCCGTTACTTTCTAACCAGTAACAGATACAATGATGCAATTATTCTATTTTATCCATACTAATGGGTATTAGTCTCACGGTTTTTAAAAAAGTTCGATATGGCTCAGCAGATCACATTAACAGACACAGTAAAAAGCAGCCAGTTAGGTCAACGTTTAGACCAAGCTGTCGCTGAACTATTTACCGATTTTTCTCGCTCTCGCATTAAAGAGTGGCTTCTTGACGGCAAAATCCAAGTGGATGGCGAAGTTATTACAAAGCCGCGCGTTAAGGTTTTGGGCGGTGAAGAGATCATCTTGCAAGCTGAACTTGCAGATGAAGAGCGCTGGGAAGCACAAGATATTCCTCTAAACATTGTCTACGAAGATGATGACTTATTGGTTATCAATAAGCCTCGCGATCTGGTTGTACACCCAGGCGCAGGCACACCGGATGGAACCATACTAAACGCATTGCTTTTCCATTACCCACAGATTGCAGAAGTGCCTCGTGCAGGTATTGTGCACCGTCTTGATAAAGACACAACAGGTCTTATGGTTGTGGCTAAAACGGTTCCAGCTCAAACTCGTCTTGTGCGTGCTCTTGCTAAGCGTCGTATTACTCGTGAATATGAAGCAATTGCAATTGGCAAAATGACCGCTGGTGGTGTGGTAGAGAAAGGCATTAGCCGTCATGCAACTAAGCGTACCTTGATGGATGTAAATGAATTAGGAAAGCCAGCGGTAACTCACTACCGTGTTGCTGAGCACTTCCGCGAGCATACTCGTATTCGTCTACGCCTAGAAACGGGTCGTACTCACCAAATTCGTGTTCACATGTCATACCTTCAGCATCCGCTGCTAGGTGACGTTGCATACGGTGGTCGTGCTCGTATTCCAAAAGGTGCATCTGAAGAACTAACAACAATGATTCGTTCTTTTGATCGCCAAGCACTGCACGCCGTTATGCTTAAATTTGTTCACCCAATTACAGGTGAAGAAGTTGAGTTCCACGCTCCTGTGCCAAATGACATGGTCGTGATGGCTGAAGCGTTACGTGTTGATGCGCGCGAAAACTTGGAAGACGACATTTAATCATGTCGATGATCATCCCTAACTGGAATGCACCAAAAAACGTGAAAGCATTTGCTTCGACACGTTTTGATGGTTTTTCTACTGGTGCGTATCAAGGATTAAACCTAGGTACGCATGTTGGGGATGATGCTTCGCTTGTTGAAAACAACAGAGCCTGGCTCAAGCAACACGCTAATATGCCTGCCGCTCCGGTATGGCTACATCAAACTCACTCAACAGATGTCGTTACGGTTTTACACCCTACGGCAGATATTCTTGATGCTGACGGTGCATTTACCACAGCTAAAGATGTTGTTTGTTCTGCGATGACAGCCGATTGCTTACCTGTAATCCTTACTGATACCAAAGGCACTCAAGTTGCTGCTGTTCATGCTGGTTGGCGTGGTCTTGCTGGTGGCATTCTTGAAAATGCCGTCGCAAAGTTTTCAAACTTAGGTTCAGAGAATAAGATCATTGCTTGGCTTGGTCCTGCAATAGGCAAACAAGCTTTTGAAGTAGGCGATGATGTGTTGGAAGCTTTCGTTAGTTTTGACTCTCAAGCTAAGCTCGCATTTGAAGCCAAAGCTGAACCAGGCAAATGGCTAGCGAATATGTCTCAGCTTGCAACGCAACGACTGAACAAAGTTGGTGTAACTTCTGTGACAGACTCTAATCTATGTACCTTCGCTGATGCCGATGCGTTCTATTCTTATCGTCGTGATGGTATTACTGGACGCCAAGCTACTTTTATTTGGTTAGAGTAACCTTTAACTAGTGCAACCAGTCATCCAGCTCATTTATATTTTTATAACAGCTCTATTCTTCATTCTTATCCCTTGAAAATCCGCGTTACCGTATCCATCTTCTAACCATAAGATAAACATATCTAAGAGTAGGAAGGTTGGCATGCGTCTCGATCGATTCACTAGTAAATTCCAAATTGCGATATCTGATGCTCAGTCGCTCGCATTAGGTCGTGATCACCAATATATAGAGCCTGTGCACCTAATGGTGTCTTTGCTTAATCAAGATGGTAGTGCAATTCGTCCATTGCTCACCATGCTGAATATTGATGTGGTTCAATTGCGTTCTAAATTGAGCGAAATATTAGACCGAGTGCCTAAAGTAAGTGGCATCGGTGGTGACGTTCAGCTATCGAATGCGATGGGAACGCTGTTTAACCTGTGTGATAAGGTCGCGCAAAAGCGTCAAGACAGTTATATATCTTCAGAAGTATTCCTACTGGCTGCTATTGAAGACAAAGGTCCTTTAGGAAACCTACTTAAAGAGCTAGGTCTTACCGAGCAAAAATTATCTCAAGCTATTGAACAAGTCCGCGGTGGCCAGAAGGTCGATGACCCGAATGCGGAAGATAGACGCCAAGCACTCGAGAAGTTCACCATTGATCTGACCGAAAGAGCAGAGCAAGGCAAGCTAGATCCTGTTATTGGCCGAGACGACGAAATCCGTCGCACTATCCAAGTACTTCAACGCCGCACCAAGAACAACCCTGTCATTATCGGTGAACCAGGTGTCGGTAAAACAGCGATAGTCGAAGGTTTGGCTCAGCGTATTATTAACAATGAAGTACCTGAAGGTTTGAGAGGCCGACGTGTACTTTCGTTAGATATGGGCTCTTTAATTGCCGGCGCTAAATATCGTGGTGAGTTTGAAGAGCGTTTGAAGTCAGTCCTCAATGAATTGTCTAAAGAAGAGGGCAATATCATTCTCTTCATCGATGAAATTCATACTATGGTCGGCGCTGGTAAAGGTGAAGGCTCTATGGATGCCGGTAACATGCTAAAACCAGCGTTGGCTCGTGGTGAACTCCACTGTGTTGGCGCAACGACTCTTGATGAATACCGTCAATACATAGAGAAAGATCCAGCGTTAGAGCGCCGCTTCCAAAAAGTGCTTGTCGATGAACCAACGGTTGAAGACACGGTGGCGATTCTTCGTGGTTTGAAAGAGCGCTATGAACTTCATCATCATGTAGAAATTACCGACCCAGCAATCGTGGCTGCAGCAACACTATCTCATCGATACGTTTCTGATCGTCAACTGCCGGATAAAGCGATTGATCTGATTGATGAAGCGGCTTCGAGTATCCGTATGCAGATCGACTCAAAACCTGAGTCGCTAGATAAGCTCGAGCGTAAAATCATTCAATTGAAGATCGAGCAGCAAGCTCTTACCAATGAAAATGATGAAGCCAGTGAAAAACGCCTTCGAACATTACAAGAAGAGCTTTCTGACAAAGAACGAGATTTCGCAGAGCTTGAAGAAGTGTGGAATGCAGAGAAAGCCGCGCTTTCTGGCACGCAACACATCAAGTCAGAGCTAGAACAAGCTCGTATGGATATGGATTTTGCGAGACGTGCTGGTGATCTTAACCGAATGTCTGAATTGCAATACGGTCGAATCCCAGAATTAGAGAAGCAGTTAGATCTTGCGACTCAAGCTGAAATGCAAGAAATGACGCTGCTGCGTAATAAGGTCACTGATGCAGAAATTGCAGACGTGCTATCGAAGCAAACAGGCATACCTGTTTCTAAAATGCTAGAAGCCGAGAAAGAGAAGCTTCTTAACATGGAAGGTGTTCTACATAAGCGAGTTATTGGCCAAGCGGAAGCAGTCGAAGTGGTATCGAATGCGATTCGTCGTAGCCGTGCAGGTTTATCTGATCCAAACAAGCCGATTGGATCTTTCTTATTCCTTGGTCCAACTGGCGTTGGTAAAACGGAGTTGTGTAAAACACTCGCGAACTTCATGTTTGATAGTGACGATGCAATGGTGCGTATCGACATGTCTGAGTTTATGGAGAAACACTCTGTTGCTCGTTTGGTTGGTGCTCCTCCGGGTTACGTTGGATATGAAGAAGGTGGTTACTTAACAGAAGCAGTGCGTCGCAAGCCTTATTCAGTGATTTTGCTAGATGAAGTAGAGAAAGCGCATCCTGATGTATTCAATATCTTATTGCAGGTGCTTGATGATGGACGCTTAACTGATGGACAAGGTCGTACAGTCGATTTTAGAAACACGGTAGTGATCATGACATCCAACCTTGGCTCTTCGAGAATTCAAGAGAACTTCAATACGCTCGACTACCAAGGAATAAAGAATGAAGTGATGGAAGTGGTAGGTAAACATTTCCGTCCTGAGTTTTTGAACCGAGTTGATGAAAGCGTGGTGTTCCATCCATTGGGTCAAGAGCACATTCAGTCGATAGCCGCTATTCAGCTTGAGCACCTTAAGAAGAGAATGGAAGACAATGGTTATGAGCTTGAAGTTTCGGATAAAGCACTCAAGTTAATTTCTCAAGTTGGTTTTGATCCAGTATATGGTGCACGACCTTTGAAAAGAGCGATTCAACAAAGTGTCGAGAACCCGTTAGCGAAAGCGATACTGGCAGGAAAAATTAATCCAGATAAGAAAGTGCAGCTATTAGTAAACAACGACCGCATTATTGCTCACCAATAGTTGAAGTAAGAACGGTAGGTACGATTGGCCGAAATTAAGGCTTAATCGTACCTATTTTAAACGCTTTGTGTGAATAGTGTTCGAACGGTCGCCGGTGGCGGCTTTTTTTCGTTTTTAGCCTTGTACAAAGGATTATTCTCTCTATAATGCGCCTCCGTTGCCAAGGATAACCAAGCGGTTTGAACTGAGTAACAAGACGGTGATAAGCATTTAAGATGCTTTGAAAAATTAGCTGGAAAAAGTGTTTGACACTGGAATCTAATCCGCTAGAATGGCCGTCCACTTCGAGAGGCTCCTTACTAAAAGGAAGGCTCAACAAGTAAAGCTCTTTAACAATTTA
>NZ_JBFRNU010000043.1:0-51912 GCF_041471145.1 Vibrio sp. 10N.261.54.A5
AAAGTGTGCTCGCGCCCTGACGTATCCCCTATGAACTCGTTTCCCCAAGCGAAGCTAATAATATCTTGTTTGTTAACAATATCGGGTGAGTTTTTATGTAATAACTCCAGGACCCGAGTTTCACGGTATCCTACTTTAATAGAACGTTCATCGTTATAAATACGGTTTTTAATCGGGTCGAATCTGATCATATAGCCAACGTTTTATTTTTATTATAATTCTCTCTACAATGTAGATGACTATAAACTGACTAATATATGAATTAAAGTCACATGTTTTATTCTTCTGGTTTTTTGTGTCGTTGAAACGAAAATAAATTTAATATGTTTGTTACAAAACGCCTGACACCAACGCACAATCTGTTAAATATAAGTAATATCTAATTAAGTGTTGGTTTTATTAGTGTCCTTTTTAGTAGTCTACTATTCGCTTTATTAAATCGCATAGTAGTCGATTTAATATTCTTGTTATTTATAAGGGCATATGTTCTGCATAATAATTTAAGACGTTTCGCTATGTGATGAAAATAAAAAAGCCCGCAGTTGAGTGCGGGCTTGGTATTCAATCACTTCAGTTTACGCTTTAACTGCTTCACAATCATGTGAAGACGTCAACGGTTTGAAGAATAGCTTGGTTTCTTCGATAACAACGTGGCGCAGCAAGATAAGCCCGATTAGGTTCGGAATTGCCATTAGGCCGTTCACGATATCAGCCATTATCCAGATCATGTCGAGCTTTAAGAATGCACCAGAAGCCACCAACGCAATGAAGATGATCTTGTAAGGCAATACAGCTTTGGTACCTAGCAAGAACACAACACAGCGCTCACCGTAGTAGTTCCAACCTAAAATTGTTGTAAACGCAAAGAAGATTAAGCCAACAGAAACCAACATAGGGCCAAGGGTATCTGCATTCAGACCAACAGCGAATGCGTGAGTGGTCATCGCAGCGCCTGAAAGATCAGTCTGCCAAGCACCCGTTAAGATAAGCGCCAAACCTGTCATCGTACAGATGATGATGGTGTCGAAGAAGGTACCTGTCATAGAGACAAGTCCTTGTTTCACACATGAGTCTGTTTTAGCCGCTGCTGCAGCCATTGGTGCGCTACCTAGGCCAGATTCGTTCGAGAACACACCACGAGCGATACCTGATTGGATAGCAAGCATGATGCTCGCGCCAAAGAAACCACCGGTTGCTGCTGTGTTGGTAAACGCAGAAGTCACAACAAGGGTAATGGCATTCAGTAGTTGGTCGGCATTTGAAATCAGAACGCTTAAACACGCGACGACGTACATAACCGCCATAGTAGGAACAACTTTCCCTGCCACTTTAGCGATAGATTGGATACCACCAAGGGTAACCACTGCCACTAATATCGTAAGAACGACAGCAGACATCTCACGCGAAGCGCCAAATGAGATTTGAGTTGCGTCCAAGATAGCGTTGACTTGTGGGAAGGTACCGATACCGAAGCAAGCAACACCGAGCGCGAAGACAGCGAACATTACCGCTAAGATTCGTGAGCCGACACCGTATTGCAGGTAGTACATTGGGCCGCCAACCATTTCGCCATTGCTATCGGTTCTGCGGTATTTAACGGCGAGTAGACATTCTGCGTACTTGGTCGCCATACCAAATACAGCGGCAAGCCACATCCAGAATAGGGCACCAGGGCCACCAATCTTGATTGCGGTCGCTACACCAACGATGTTACCTGTACCAATGGTTGCTGAAAGTGCAGTACACAAAGCCGCGAAACTCGATACGTCACCCGTACCAGATTTGTCTTTGCTGAACACCATTTTCAGTGCAGTTGGGAGGTGTCTAAACTGGAGTAAGCCTAAGCGAAAAGTAAAGTAGATACCTGTACCCACTAGCAGAATAAGCAGTGGTGGTCCCCAAACGAATTGGTTAATGGTTTGTAGTGTAGCTTGTAGGTGGTTCATAGATTCCCCTTAATACATTAAAAATTTAAGGAGAAGAGGGAAGGCAGTGCAGATCTCAGGGATCGGGGGCACTACTTAATACATACGGATTTCTAGATAGAATTCTTGTGTTAATTAAGGCTGTTGCTTTCCACTCCTCTGTCCTTTTGCCTGAGAGTTTCACTTAGCGAATCACTTATAGATAAGTAACGGGCACTAAGCTTGCTCCTTCGGCGACCGATCTAACGGTTCTCTCCAGAGGTTCCTCCAACGACAGTCCTCACTTTTCTGGATTTCTCCAGCATAAAGCACCTGAAAGATTTACTTCTTCGGCGGGTCAATCTAACTAAATGTTAATGTTTAGTTAAAAACCACTCTCCTGCAGTCTTCATCGGAACAATTACCTAAATAATTAGGTAATCTGTAGGCGTATCCTAGATCATATAAAATGTGATGTCAGCTACAAAATATCTGTTTGCACAAATGTTGTTCAACTAAATGATCAAACAACGAGTCTCTGACGTAACTTGCTTATTTAAATGGTATAAAATAGAGAAACAAGGAGGAGTTATGACTCGACTAATAGCGATTGTTTTTTTATTGGCTTTGGCATTTGTACTATTTCGTTACCGGACAAACGAAAAACTGCAAAAATGGGTAGTGATAGTTATCGTTAGCAGTTTCCTTTTGTATACTGCCAGCTTGATGATTTCGGAGTTAACTCGTTAAGCCTGCCTGTAAACAGGTGGGATGAATGTGTTAGTAAAGCTTAAGTGCTTCTGGCTTGAGCGATAGGTTTAACTGAGCCTTCACAATCAGTATTGGCATTCGTGTCAGTGACCGCGTAACGTTAAATAAATTTTTGGGAGTACCCGCTAGTGAACCAGCAATCTGGACAAAGCGAACAAGATGAAGTGGTTGTTATAGAAGAACGCGATAAGCGCAGTCAGCTCTATATCGGCATTGCTGCGGTTATAGGTTTAGCACTGGGTGGCTTAATTGGTTCTACAGTTACGGCTTCTAAGTGGGAGTCCACTTACCAGGTACTCGAAACTCGTTATCAAGAACTGCATGACAGCAGAGCACAGTTGATGACATCCGTTGAAACTAAAGTGGCAAAAGTTGATACCGAAATCGATGCGAAAGTAGAAGCCGCTCTAGTGAAACAAACGGAAGAGCATCAAAAAGAGCTCCAGGAATTAGCGAAGCAGTCTTCGGTTTTAGAGAAGGCGAACTACTCGTTAGAGCAACAGCTAAATGAACAGAAGCAAACGTTAGAGCAAACTCAGCAAGACAACCAGAAACTTAATCGTCAGGCTGACATGCAATCGACTTTGTTTGAGCGTGCGCGTGAAGTTTTCCGAAAAGAATTACAGATTTCTCAAGAACTTGAAAAACTTGAGAAAGAAAGAGATCAACTCGAGCAGAATCTTGGTTCTCTTAAGAAAGCGTGTGATGTTTACTTAGATGGCACATCATGGGATGCGAAATCTGACGCGTGTGAGAAGCAAGATAACGCTAACTCTCGACTGAGTGATATAAGACAAATGATTGAAGTTCACACCATGGATCTTAAGCAAATTAAAACGCTAACTGAAGAGATGGGTTTATAAGCTCAGGCGCTTAGCCCACTCATAAGTAAGCCTGTTTGCTAGCGAATGTGTGACAGCAAATATTCAAACGCCCACATCATGAAAATGGTGTGGGCGTTTTTCGTTACGACTATCAATAGTATATGGCGAATACGTTGAGACTATTTCTGAAGGGGAGCTGGACTAGTTTGTAAGTGTTCAATAAACATTGATATTTTCTTTGCTAGATGTTTTCGCGATGCATAAAACGCATATAAAACTAAATCTTCAGGTTTATGCTCGAGTTCTACGACCTCTAAAGATCCTGCTTTGATCTCTTCAACACAGGCTTCGATTGGCAGTATAGAAAATCCAAGGCCAGCTAAGGCTCCTGCTTTGGCAAGGCTTCCACTATTTACTCGAAATGAAGAACTAACTTTTTGCGTAATAAGCTCTCCCTCCGTGCTTCTAAATACCCAAGGCGTTCCACTCAATGCCGTTAAACTACTAATACATGGGACGTGGACTAAATCTGTTATTTGATATGGACGTTTGGAGTCTTGAATTAACTCCGGCGATGCAACGACAGCACTTGGCCAGCGTCTAATTTCTCGGGCTATCCAATTGCTGTCTGGTAGCTTGCCTCGGCCAAAGCTCAAGATAAGATCAAAACCATCGAGCAGATCGTCTTTAGGACTTAAACTCGTGTCACAACACAATGAAACTTTGGGGTGCTCAGTACAGAATGAAATGACAGCCTGTGCGAGTGCAGGTGTGTCTGGCATCAATATTCTTAGTTGTCCCTCTACGCCGTGTGAATATCGAGTTACTTCCTCTAGCGCTTCATCAAGCTGACCCAGTAAAGATTGTGTCGATTGATATAGCTTCTCGCCAGCTTCTGTTGGCGCAATCTTACGAGTGGTTCTTTCAAACAGCCGAGTATTGAGCTTTTCCTCTAGCAAGGCGATGTGGCGGCTAACGTTTGATGTTGGTAAATCTAAAAACTCCGCTGCTTTTTTAAAGCTGTTGTTCTCAAAGACACAGTGAAAGCTTCGAAGCCATTGTTGTTCTATCTGATTAATCATCTTTATCCCGAAATATTGGATTATGAAACCAACAATAGCCACTTTGTTGACCTGTTTTACTTTGTACAATAACACCATTATCAATCAATAAAGTAGAGTAAAAATTGTTAAGTACAAATCGAATTAAAGCGTTATTTCTAATTAAGTATTTAATGAAATTCAAGGCTTTATTACCACGTCGTGCCATTTTATGTTGTTTTGTAATCCACTTTCTAGTCGCTCTTGATGCTCTTATTATTGTCCCATTAAGTTCAACAATAAGCCTGAGCTTAAGAGATGATGCCTCGCAAGCTGGCTACCTTGTTTCAGCCTATGCTATCGCGGCTGCAGTGATATGTTTATTCACGAAAGGCAGTTTAGACCCGAATAGAGAAATTAAACGAGTCTATATTTGCGTTGTAGGTTTAGCTGTAACGACGTGGTTGACATCAGTGGCCTCAGATTTTGATCTCTTGATCGTTTATAGAATGCTTTCGGGACTATTTGGTGGGGCTTTAGCCGTTCTAAACCTGAACTATCTTACGTTGATCTCTTGTGATGACGATAGAAAGCGAAACATTGCTGTTTTACTGAGCTCGTTTCCATTGGCGTTAAGTGCGGGCGTACCAGCGCTTATCATGCTGTCTTCAATGGGGGAATGGCAACTCAGTTTTCAAGTTATTGCAGGATTACTGTTGCTGATTGGCGCTGTGGTCTCTCTGTCACCATCTATTCAATTAAAAGAGGGGGCTGCAGAATCAGAATTCACTGATAGTCAAAAGTTTAAGTTAGGTGACTATTTATGTAGTCGGGATCTTCGTTTTGCAATTGTGTTGGCTTTCAGCGCTGTACTGGGTACTTTTCTGGTCTCTACGCAGTTCCCAGTGATGCTTGAGGTGAACCTCGGAATATCAGCAACGTTATTAGGATACTGTTATGCCATCAGCGGAACCTGTACCTTCATAGCGATGCAAGCTTTCGCACGTATTAGGGTTACTGATAAAGCAGTTTTTCGCCTCATTGTGTGTTTATCATTGGGCATGGTCATTTCTATCGTTTGGGGCTTTGGTTCGCTCAATGTGGTCAGCGCTGCTGTGGCTTTTGCTGTCTTTGTCGTGGTGAGCTCTACTCGGACTTTAGTTCTATCTGTTGAATTAATTAACGCTCTTAGCGTCAACAAACGCATGCTTTTGATTCGTTTACAAAGTTCGTTGCAACATTTTGCTGTGGGTTTTGGGGGATTGCTCAGTAGTGCTCTGGTACAGCCACAATCTGATGCGTCTTTGGATTTCAATACCTTGGTTTATGTGGCGGTTGGTATCGTGCTTTGTACTCCCTGCCTTTGGGTTGTTTACAGGAAAGGGTTGGGCTTGAATGATGCAAAGTGAGTGAAAGTGTTCATTGTGTTGTTGAATGTCTAAGCTACGTTTGCATGTTGTTACTAAGGTTATCTGTGATTAGAATCGTAAAACTGCTTTTAATATGTAATTAGTTGAATATTGGGTGACTTTGCACGCATATTTATACGGCTGAGAAACAGCATAATAGCGGTGTTCAAGGATGAACACGCGGTCTGTTGTCATTCTGTGATTAGACCATCTCAAGGGACAGGGATTAAACCATGAATGAATATCTGTGTGAGAACTGCACTGTAGCCTATTGTTTTGATGATTGTAACTCGCCATTAGCGCAACGAGATATGATTGAAGTAGAAGAGGTGGTGGATCGTAAAAAAGTAAGCCAAGATCCTGAACTGCTTGAACAAGAAAATTCAGGCATAAAAAATCCCTACAAGCTTAGCTAGTAGGGATTTGGATAAGTTGCAGTCCTGTTCTCGCTTTCTCAAGCAAAGGGTCTTACAAAAATTTTTAGAACAGTGTTATTAACGACAATCGATAAGCTACTTGTCGTAAGTCTTGATTTCACCTGATTTCACACGTGCAACAAATGATTGCAGCTCTTTCTTCACAACAGGCATTAGGAAGTACAGGCCAAGAATGTTGAAGATAGACATCGCAAAGATAGCCGCATCAGAGAAGTCAATTACCGCGCCAAACTGAATCGTCGCACCAATAACAACAAACACACAAAACATCACTTTGAAAATCAGTTCCGTTGTTTTGCCTTCACCAAATAGGTAAGTCCAAGCTTTAAGACCGTAGTACGACCAAGAGATCATGGTAGAAAACGCAAACATGATTACTGCGAGAGCGAGTGTGTATTTGAATACTTCTGCCGTTTCAGTAAACGATGCAGCAGTCAGCGTTACACCCGTTAAACCAGAGCCATCGAATGGACCTACGTTTAAACCAGCGATAGTGATAACCAATGCGGTCATTGTACAAATGATTACCGTATCAACGAACGGTTCTAATAGTGATACTAGACCTTCGGTGATTGGTTCTTTTGTTTTAACCGCTGAGTGAGCGATAGCTGCTGAACCTACACCTGCTTCGTTCGAGAATGTTGCACGTTTCAAGCCTTGAATTAGCGCACCAATAAATCCACCAACAACACCTTCACCAGTAAATGCACCTGTAAAGATTGCGCTGAACGCAGGGCCAACTTGATCAAGGTTAGAACCGATAACAATCAGAGCCATACCGATATACAGAGCAGCCATCCAAGGAACAACTTTTTCTGTTACCGATGCGATAGAAGGCATACCACCAACAATCACAGAGAAAACTAAAGAGGCAAGTACAAGGCCAGTGATCACACCGTATTCACTTGGTACATCAAATGCGTAAGTTAACATGGCGTGTGCTTGGTTAGCTTGGAACATGTTACCGCCGCCTAATGCGCCTAAAATACACATTAATGCGAAACCAATAGCGAGCACTTTACCTAGTCCGCCTAAACCTCTTTCACCCAGACCTTGGCTTAGGTAGTACATTGGACCACCCGAAACAACACCTGAAGGTAGGATAGTTCGGTATTTCACACCTAAGGTACACTCACAGAACTTAGAAGCCATACCTAGAAGGCCACACAAGATCATCCAGAATGTCGCGCCAGGGCCACCAATCGCAAGTGCAGCACCTACACCGGCAATGTTACCAAGCCCGACAGTACCAGAAAGCGCCGTTGTTAACGCTTGAAAGTGAGAAACCTCGCCGTCCTCTTTAGAGTTAGGATCGGTATACTTACCTTTGATAATGTCTATCGCCATGCCGACACGTTTAAATTGAACAAAGCCAAAATAAACAGTGAAGATGATCGCAGCGAGCAACAGCCAGCCAACAATCACTGGGAAGTTAGCTTCACCAATCGGTACACTTTTAAATATCAGCCCAACGAACCAACCTGTGTATTCGTTGAAAAAACCATCAACACTTTGACTTAAGTTGCTGATAGCTTGGTTAAATGATCCTTCTTCTGCAAATGCACTGGAACTAAACAATAATATAAACCCAAAAAATAATTCACGTATGTTTTTCATGGTTTTCCCTGTCTTTTTAATAAATTATGTTTGTTGCTGTTGTGTTTGTTTTCTATTTGATTTGTATATCTCAGTGGTTTATCTACTTCATTCGACGGCAACATAAACGGCTGTAGCTAGGTCGAAAAACGAAATAAATATAAGTACTGATCTTGCTTTGTATGGATATCCTTTTGGTATGTGCACCAATAAGACTATGGTATTCGGGCTACCAAGTCCTACTGGTAATCCTATACATAAAAATAATGCCAACAAAGAAATTTTTACAATAAATTTACAGTTGTTCGGGTTTTGTCATCATTTGGGAATAAGTCGATGCTTTTTATGCTGAGAAAAGCATATGCAGTAGCTGCTATAGAGTCGGGTGAAGGAGAATTCAGAGTGATGGGCTGTCGGGACATAGAGGGGGACATAGAGCGAACGTAGGAGAGTTCGAGTATTCGATATGTTTTGGCGGTGTATAAACATTCTAAGGCTGAAAGTGTATTCGGATCTTAGGATATTAAAAAAGCCCTTTATAAGAGCTTTTTTGATGAGCGGAAAGCATGACTACTTTCCGATAGCACATAAAACTAAACGGCTCGATCACTATTGCTATTGCCAACCGTGCTTTTGCTGGATTTGTGGTAGAGCTTAAGTGCCAATAACGAACCCCACAACAAAACTTGTCCCCAGAGTAATGTCCATTGAGATGCCACTTCTTGCCAAGATGCACCCATCTGATTAAGTGCTAAGAAGCCTTGGATAGCCGGTGTGCTTGGGAATAGCTGTGATAACAGAACTAACCATTCAGGCATCATTTCAACTGGCCAGATAAAACCTGAAGAGAAGATCAGTGGCATTGAACTGATTAACACTACTACCGTGACGAGTTCTCTTCGTGGTACTAACTCACCAATCAAAATCCCTATCAAACAACTGGCCAGTAAGAAGGGCAGAAGTAAGGTTAAGATCTGTGTTGTTGAGGCGATCTGGTTTATCCCATACATCGAAAAGCTAGCGCCGAAGTAGTACATCGACAACAGGTAATAAATGCCGACTAAGGTACAACAGCGGGCAAGCATCAATTTCGCTGGAGAGGTCTTACTCCAGTAACCAAATGTCGATTGAGCATTTTGGGTCGCGCCAACTAAACCAGAAGCCATGGCTAAGGTTTGTTGCAGGATCAACACAAAGACGGCTGGAACTACGTAATCGATGTATCCCATGCGACTATTAAACGTTGGTTTCAGGTTCAAGCTGAATGCACTGTAGCCTTTGGCTGCCGATTCTAAAGGCACACCTTCGACTAACAAATGGCTGACCTTAACTTGCGCAGCTAACGTACCACCGGCCTTGGCAAGCCCTTCAACAATGGTTCCGTAGACCAAAAAGTAAGAAGCATCACCAGCGTAAGAAAGTGTCGGGCTCTTACCGAGCAACAAGTCTTTATAGAAATCTTCTGGAATGACAAGGAATCCGCCAATCTCTTGGTTAAGCACGGCTTGTTTCGCATCGGCGATGGTGGAGTCTCGACGGACCAATTCGATCTGAGAGGTGGCATCCACCATACGCTCTAATTGATAGCTGCTTTGACTCTTATCCAAGTTCACAACCGAAGCTTTCAGTTGTTGAGGAACTTGGTTCGCGTAAGGCAATGGATACAAGAAGGAATAGAAGACCACACCACCAAATACCGTAAGAAGCACGACAGGGTTGCGCAATACCGCTAAGAGTTCTTGCTTGAGCAGTTGAGTAAAGCTCATCGTTTTACTCCTTGTTGTGCTGATGCTTCTGGCTGTGTTGACGGCGTTGTTTTTGCAGATATAGCTGCTTTTGTAGATGGATCTGCTTGTGCAGTTAGAGTTGATTGCGCCAAGTGTTTCTTAATTAGCAACATTACCACGAAAGCAGGAACTGCATACCACAACATAGAAGAGAGGCTGATCAAAGACTGTGCTGCGCTCACACCATAACTAGACTGCGCCGTTTGTACTTCGATGTAATGACTCACGGGCAATAAGCTTCTCCAAATTTGAGCAGCTGTATTCATGTCTGTTACTGGAAAGGTAATACCCATGAACGCAAAGCTTGGTGCCGTAAATGCGCCAGCGAAACTCATCGCCCTTGCTGGATCAAGTGTTAAGAAGAAAAACAAACAACCCATAATGATACAACTGATCACGGTTAGCAGTTGGGCAATAGTCAATGCCACAAAGCTGCCGTTAAATGGCCAGTCTAAGAGCACATAGAACCAAAAACTAAACGCGATACCAAACATCAAAAACAAGACAAGGTAGGGCGTTAATGTTGATGCGAGTGACTTCATAGGGGCGTTGGATAACCAAGCGTGAAGCCCACGAGCTCTAACGTTCGCCGTCAAAACCAATATCGTGCCCACCACAATCATGATCTGCCACAGTGCAGGAATAACCGCAGACACCAAGAACTGAGCATAACTGCTGTTCTTGTTAAACAGTGGCGTGATCTGGCTTTGCACTGTTACTGCTTGGCCTAATGCTGATTGGACTGTGGTATCACCGAGTGACAGTTGTTTAACCACTTCAAGTTGAGCGTTAAACGTACCTTGAGCTTGTAGCAGAGCCGAGTTCACTAATTTGCCGATCAAGATAAATTGGCTGTTGTAGAACACGGATACCTGCGGGTTTAAACCTAGGTAAATATCTCGGTCAAAGTGCCTTGGTATCACAACATAGCCGTAGATATCACGTTCGATCATCGCTTTTGCCGCTTCACTCGCTGAGCTGTATTTCTGAGTGACTTGCAGTGTTGGTGAAGCATCAACAAGGCGTGTGAACTGTTGCGAGATTTGACTGTGCTCAAGGTCGACAACTGCGACCGGTAAGTCACGAGCGATCCCTTGTGAAAAAATCAGCCAGATACTGGCAGCAAGCAGCAAAGGAATCCAAGTTAGGCAAGACAACAACCATTTGTCTTTGCGGACAATCGCCCACTGCCGAAGCAAGGTATTCTTCGCTCTATGATGCTCAGTTGATTGCGAGCCTCTAGATTGCGATCCAGTATATTGAGAGTTAGCAGACATAAGTCACCTAAAGCTCAACCACTAGGCTCATGCCCATACGCAGTGTTTCGCTCGTATCGACAGGGTGTGCTTCTACTTCAAAAGTACGTAAATCGAAGCCTTGTGCTGCGTCTGTTGAGCGCCAAGTTGCGAAATCACCCATTACGGCGATGTGAGTTACTTGGAAAGTTAATGATTTATCCAGAGCCGGTAGGTACGCCTCAAACTGGCTGCCTTTCTCGAAATGCTTAAGCATGTCTTCACGAACATTGAGCACAGCCCAAGCATCCTTGGTGTCGATAACAGTCACAACAGGGAAGCCTTGTGGTGCAAGTTCTCCACTGCTCAATAGAACCTGAGAGACTTCGCCATTAAACCAGCTGTGGATCTGTGTGTCTTTTGCGTAAGCTTCAACTTCCGCTACCGCACCCGCTGCCATTAACGCTTTTTGAGCGGCGGCCACTTTGGTTTCGTCACGCGCACCTTCTTGCGCTAATTGATACATTTGGAATGCAGCGCTTTCGGTGTACTTCGCCGCTTGCCACTGTGTTTTGGCTTCATCACGCTTCTGCTCGGCAACCACACCATCGTTGTAAAGGTTGTTTACACGTTGGTAGGTTTTGTCCATCAGATCGGCAGCTGCTTTGGCTTTCAACCATTGGTCTTTAGCCGCTTGGATCTGTTGAGTACGCGCGCCATTCTCTGCTTCTTGTGCTAATGCACCAGCGGCTTTCTGACCAGCTTTTGCTTGCTCTAGCTTCGCATCAATCTCAGGGCTTAGTAGAGAGAAGATCAAATCGCCTTTTTCAACCGAATCGCCTTTGCGCACGAATATTTCATCAATTCTGCCAGGTACTTTCGATGAGATGCTGTATTGCTGCGCATCGATTTGACCTTGAAGTTTAACCGGCTGAGGTTGATAAGCTTGATAGAAACTGTATCCGACCCAGCCAATAACGCCGATACCAACTAAAGATAGAAGAAGGGGCTTAATAGGTTTCATGAATTATCCTTTTGACTGGCTAACGGTGTCTGTTTTTGAGTCGAAATCAGACGGAACAGAGGAGGTTAAGTAACTGGAGTAAGCATTCATTTCGCTGGTTAGCGCTAACAGCTTGTTGAGAGAGATTAGGTATTTGAAGCGAGCAGCAGATTGCTGGGTTTTAATGCTCGCAAGATAAAGCTCGGCATCAACCACTTCTAATGAGTTAGATAACCCTTGTGTGAAGGCTTTTTTACGAAGTAATAGGTTTTCCTGAGCTAAAGACAAGCTCGAGTTTAGGCCTTGAACCTCTTCAATCGCTTGGTTTGCTTCAAGGTAAGTCTTTTGTACCAACACGGTTAAGTCTTGCTTAGCTTGTGACTTAAGGAATTGAACCTGTGATACGGCACTGTGAGCCGCAGCGACTTTGTCGGAACGGCCAGAGGTATCAAGCAGTGGCACATTCACACCAATGCCAACCAACCAATCGGGTTTCATTTCACTGGCTAGAGAGTCATCTTCATACAGGCTGTAATCACCATAAAGGTAAACCTCTGGGTAGTATTTACCTTTCTCGGCTTTAATTAAGCTGCTTGCTTGTTTCTCTTTTGCATCAAGAATCTTAAGGCCGGGGTAGGTCATGAGTGTCTGGTCAATGAACACGTCCATATGAGGCAGGTTCTTATTGATAAACAGTTGTTCAGAGGGTTCTACACTTTCATTTTGACCAAGGATTTGGGTCAACGCCAATTGCGCAATTTTAAGATCGTTCTGAGCTTTCGTGCGCTCTACAATCGCTTTATCTAAAGAAGCATCGGCTTGTAGGCGTTCTACTCGGGCGATTTGTCCTTGCTGTTCAAGCTTGATGGCGAAATCACGATGCTGAGTTAAGCCTGCTTCAACGGCTTGACGCGTTCTCACCACGTCTTCCGCTAAGATCACCGAGAAGTAATACTTACTTAAGTCTTCGTAGCGAGCTTGTTTCTCCATCAACAGTTGGCTTTGCGCTTCTTCGCTTTTACCTTCAGCGGCATTTTGCGCAGCGGTTATTCGACCACCAGTGAAGATAGGCCACACAGCACGAATGGAAGAGCTAAAGATGTCTTGTTCGGTGATGGTTGAGGTGATACCACCGAGAGATGAAGCTACCCCAGGGAACGCGGCTCCAATAGCAGACAAACTAGCTGGGACATTACTTAAGCTATCTGACAGTTGTTGACCGCTAACTGTCACGTCACTATCAAGGTGCGTGTAGTTAGCCCCTAAGGTAATAGAAGGTAGATTAAGGCTACTTGTTGAATTCTGAAGATGTTGATAACGTTCAACGTTGGCTTGTTGAGCCGCAAGTGAGTTGTTGTTTTCTTGCAATATTTGCCACGCTTCAGAAAAAGTGAGCGGAGCTGCATAGCCTGGCGAAGCCATAGTGCCGAGAAGCATACTGGCGATCGCAAGGTATCGGAATTTTGGTTTGGTCATCTGCATTAAATACCAATTAGAGTATTAGCTCTAATGTTAACAGGGCGATAGTCATTTGTCTTGAATAGATTGTCTCATATGAATAGAAACTCTCATAACTCGTTAATCAAGTGTAAATAAGATTGAGTGATGTGAATATCAAAGATAAATGAAACTTAAAAAGCACGCATAAGCGTGCTCTTTAAGTTCAGTATAGAAGTGTTTTTACAAAATGAAGTGGCTTATTTAAAGCTAGGACAATGGTGATCGGCGCGCCATACCAATTGTCTTGAACCTTGCATTGTTTGTAATAAATCTCTACCTGACATTTGCGGGAATGCTAACAATACCTTGAGATCGAGAGGGGAGGTGCCATCTTTCTCATAGGCTCTTACGTGAGTAAAAGTCGATTGTAAATGTTTGAACAGCATAGTCTTAGTAAGACAAATTCCAAAGTTATCGCGTTTCATTGCCTTGTTTCCTTTTCAACAATGTTTATACGTTATGTTTGTTATCCTGTTTCTATTGGACGTTGCCACTGATCGATACTTCCTGCTCATCAATGTTTTATTATTGGGTGATGCTTTTATCAGTCACCTCTTCGTTGTCTGGCTAGCCGAGTGTGAATTAGCGATGGATGAATAGGGGAGAATACTTAATCCGTTTGTTCATCATTCGTAACGGCGAGCGTGCAACTTTTAGTTATAGATACGTCCAGCGAGCGAAGGGTTGTTGCCATTTTGTTAATCGAAATTTCGATTCAAAGCACGGTCTGAAAATCATGACTTATGGCTTAGCAACAATAAACTTCTTCATATGCAACCATTATAATTGTATTTATTTTAAACAACCTAAAAAACACCTAAAAGCTTAGTGATCTAGCTCAATATTTATTCGTTTATTTTGGTTTTTAAGCTAATCCGTTCTAAAAATGAACGATTAATCGAGATGAACAACGTAAAGGGTTATCAATTAACAATCTGCTCAATTATTTAGTTGAGTAGCAGTCACAAATTCACGTCCCTAGAAAGGTCATGCGATTAACTTGGTGTTAACATTGATCGTCTAACACTAGGGACGGTGGAATATGAAATGGAGCAGTATCAGTTTCCGTAAAAGGTTACTGATTATCATGACGGTCACTGGCCTCGTTGAACTTTTGATTCTTGCAGCGGCTGGTTTTTACTACATCAAACAATCTCAAGAGCAAGAGATGGGTTTGAAAGCGTTAGGTGTTGCTGAATTTCTATCTGAATCGCCGCTTGTCACCAGCATTATTAAAGAAAATGGAACGTTGGACCCTAATGGCGTTCCCTACGTTTTGTCTGAAGAAACCCAAGTTAAGTTTCGTAACCTTACCCAGCTCATTGGCGCGGCGTTTATCGTTGTTGGAGATGATAAAGGTATCCGCCTGATTCACCCTTATGATGACAGGCTCGGTAAACCCATGCGTGGTGGCGATAACCAAAAAGCATTGGTATTGGGCGAGTCTTATGTGTCGACAGCCAAAGGATCGCTGGGTTTTTCAGTTCGTGGTAAATCCGCGGTAAAAGACACCCAAGGTACCGTTATTGGTGTGGTGTCAGTTGGTTACTTATTGGATTCGTTGCAAGATCGAATCGAACCTTACTTAGCCTTTTTGATTGTGATGGCGTTGCTGGTGGTTGCGGTCAACGCTTTGATTTCGAGTTATGTATCTCGCCGTTTTCAACGCGCTATTTTGGGCTTTGAGCCTGAAGAGATAGGCCGGTTGTATGTTGAGCTAGATGTAACCATGAGTACCGTGAAAGAGGGCATTCTGAGCATCGATAAGCACGGCATTTTACGTTCAATTAATAAGAGTGCCTGCGATATTTTATCGATAGACAGGGATAAAGCACTCAATCAACAGCGCCTTTCTGATGTATTGCCAGGCAGTGATTTAGAACAACTGCTATCAACCGGCGACACCGACCACGATGTTGAGTTGTATTTAAACAATAAGCGAATCATTGCTAACCGAAGCCCGATTATAGTGGCAGGTGAGGTGGTCGGGGCGGTATCGAGTTTCCGATTACGAGATGAAATCAACGATTTAACAGACCAGCTCTCACAAACCAAAGAATATGCTGATCTACTGCGTTCACAAACCCACGAGCATCAAAACAAGCTCAACACCATCAGTGGCTTGATTCAGATGGGCGAGCTGGACTCTGTTCAACAATTGATTGGTCAAGAAACCGCTCATTACCAGAGCTTAATTGAGTTCTTAAGAGAGACGGTGAAAGACCCTCTTATTGCAGGCATGCTTTTAGGCAAAACAGAGCGAGCTCGAGAGATTGGGTTAGAGCTTAAAGTGGAAGAGGGATCAAGGCTTGAAGCTCTGCCTAGCTGGTTAAACGCGGATGACGTTGTCACAATTCTTGGCAACCTGATTGATAACGCCTTTGACGCCACCATGACGGCGATTAAGCAAGAGGGTCAAATTGCGCCAGCGCGTCGGGTTATTGAAGTTTCAATCAGTGATTTTGGTAATGAAATTATCGTAGAAGTAGAAGACAAAGGGTGCGGTTTGCCGAAAGAGTTGGCGACCAAAGCACTCACCGAAAAAGGCGTATCGAGCAAAGCGAAGCAAAATCGTGGTGTGGGTTTGTATCTGATAAAGCAGCTGGCAGACCGATATCAAGGGCAGCTTGAAATGGTCGACAACCACGATTTTGGCACGCGAATGACGGTTTATCTGCCAAAAGAAGAACAATAATTAAGCACGAAACGATCTTGCGAAGATCATCGTGACGGAAAAAGCATGGTTAAAGGAAGAACATAAATGAACGCAATCACGAGAGTCATGGTCATTGAAGATGATATTGCGATTGCAGAGCTACACCATCGTTATTTAGAACAGATGGGTGGCTTTGACGTGGTCGGCATTGCCACCACACAGTCTGAAGCGCTCATGCAACTGGACATCTTAAAACCTGATTTGGTGTTATTGGACGTGTACCTGCCGGACGGGTGTGGGCTCGATATTCTTAATCACGTAAGAGGGAGCAATCAAGGCTGCGACGTTATCTTGATTACTGCTGCTCGGGATGTGGATACGCTGCAGCAGGCAATGCGCGGGGGAGTGGTGGATTACCTATTAAAACCAGTCATGTTTCCTCGTTTGGAAGCAGCACTGAAGAAGTATCAGTCACAGTTACAAGAGTTTGAAAGTGTGTCTGATTTGAACCAAGGTTTGGTTGATAAGATGCTGCAAGCCAATGCCAAAGCGGACTCAGGAAAAGTATCAACCTTGCCCAAAGGAATTGATGGCGTAACGTTGGATAAGATCAGAGCCATTTTTCAGCAAGCTGATGCCGTTAATATTACCGCCGATGAAGCCGGAGAACGAATTGGTGCTAGCCGAACCACCGCCAGACGCTATTTAGAATTTTTGATTACCACTGGTGAGTTAGTCGCAGACTTAAATTACGGTACCGTAGGTCGCCCGGAGCGCTGCTACAACAAAGCGCAAAGATAAACACGACACCATCAAAATAAATATAAAGCCAGTTGAATAAGCTGGTTTTACCTTTTTCTCCCTTTCCTATTGCTCACTCCACCGACCAGATACCGTTCTTTCTTGACTACACTGTTTGAGAATGCCGATTTGCTTCACCCGTGGGTTAAATGAACGGAACTATCGATTAGAATTTGTTCGAAATGAGTCAATATTTAATCGATTGCTTTCACAGTGGTTGATGTAAATCAAATAGTCATAGACAATACTGTCCCGAATAGAGGTGATAGCTTTCACCCTCGTTTACCAAACGCATTCTCAAATTTAATAGGCGCTTACTATTGATGTAATAGTTAAGACCTATTATCTATTTTCGTATGTCGCTGATACCTTTGGCGAATACTAAAAACCTTGTTTTTATAGGAAAGATGATGGTAATACCTGAAAACAGCAGCATCGTTATTTTTGGTGCGTCGGGAGATCTAACTTACCGCAAGTTAATTCCTGCTCTATACCACCTGTATGCTAGCAATCAACTACCAGAATCCTTTGCGATTCTTGGAGTGAGCCGTACTGAGTACAGCGATGAGTCTTACCGTGAGAAGCTGAAGAAGTCTCTTCAGGAAATGGAAAAAACTGAACCAGAGACGCTGAATGCATTTATTGAACATCTGCATTACCAAGCGATCAATACTTCAGATGTAGACGACTATGCTCGTTTAGCACAACGTCTAGACAAGCTTGAGCAAGACTACCAATTCGAAAACCATAACACATTGTTCTACTTGGCAACCCCGCCAAGCCTATACGGTGTGATTCCAGCAAACCTTGCTGCGCATGGCCTTAACGATGAATCGAACGGCTGGCGTCGTCTGATCATCGAAAAACCATTTGGTTACGACTTAGCATCAGCTCAAGCGTTGGATGAAGAGATCCATCATCACTTCCAAGAACACCAGATCTACCGTATCGACCATTACCTTGGTAAAGAGACGGTTCAAAACCTTCTAGTGCTTCGTTTCTCAAACGCGATGTTTGAACCACTGTGGAACCGTAACTTCATTGAATACGTTGAAATCACAGGTGCTGAGTTCCTTGGCGTTGAAGAGCGTGGCGGATACTACGACGGTTCTGGCGCAGTTCGCGACATGTTCCAAAACCACCTGCTGCAAGTGCTAGCGATGGTAGGTATGGAGCCGCCTGCACAAATTAACGCTGATTCTATTCGTGATGAAGTGGTTAAAGTGCTTCAGTGTCTGAAACCATTAGAAGAAGATGCTCTGCGTAAAGACTTAGTATTAGGTCAGTACACAGCATCAGATGTTCGTGGTCAGCACCTACTAGGTTACCGTGAAGAGCATGGTGTAGCGGATGATTCTCGTACCGAGACTTACATCGGCTTGAAAGCTCACATCAATAACTGGCGTTGGAATGGTGTTCCTTTCTACGTACGTACAGGTAAACGCTTACCAACACGTGTGACTGAAATCGTGATTCACTTTAAGAACACGCCACACCCAGTATTTGGTCAAGATGCACCAGAGAACAAGCTAATTATCCGCATCCAACCGGATGAAGGTATTCAGATGAGCTTTGGTTTGAAAGAGCCAGGCGCAGGCTTCAAAGCAAAAGAAGTGAAAATGAACTTCTCTTACTCTGACTTGCCTGAAACTCAGATGCTGACGGCTTATGAGCGTCTTCTTCTTGATGCACTGAACGGTGATGCGACTCTGTTTGCACGTACCGATGCGGTAGAAGCATGTTGGAAGTACGTTCAACCAATCTTAGACTTCAAGCAAGATCCTCAAGCACTGTTTGGCTATGCTTGTGGTACTTGGGGCCCACAGGAAGCAGATGAACTTCTGCAACGTGATGGCCGCGCATGGCGTTTCCCATGCAAAAACTTAACAGACACGGATTACTGCGAACTATGATCAATCACAAGATCTTTGCAACGCCTGAACTGGTTGTTGAAAACCTAGCAAATGAAATGAAAGCATACAGCGAGCAGGGCAAACCTGTTCACATTTCACTGTCTGGTGGCAGCACGCCAAAAATGCTTTTCAAACTTTTAGCACAGGCGCCATACGCGGAAGGTATTCAATGGAATAACCTTCACTTCTGGTGGGGCGACGAACGTTGCGTTGTACCAGACGACGCTGAAAGCAATTTCGGTGAAGCAAACGCGCTCTTATTTTCAAAACTAAAAGAGTTTACTCAAGTAAACCTTCCTGCTGAAAACATCCACCGCATCCGTGGTGAAGATGAACCAAAAGCAGAAGCAGAGCGTTTCGCAAAAGAGATGGCAGACGTAATCCCAACAGAAAACGGCACGCCTGTATTCGATTGGATTCTGCTTGGTGTTGGCGCAGACGGCCACACAGCTTCACTATTCCCAGGTGCAACCAACTACCAAGATGAGAACCTATCTGTATTAGCTTCTCACCCTGAGTCTGGTCAAATCCGTGTTTCTAAAACAGCGAAAGTTTTAGAAGCAGCAAAACGAATCAGCTACCTAGTACTGGGTGCAGGTAAAGTTGAGATCGTTAAAGAAATTCATACAACTCCTGCTTCAGAACTGCCTTACCCGGCAGCGAAAATCCAGTCTAAAACTGGCGAAACAGAGTGGTTCCTAGATTCAAATGCAGCAAGTGCTATCGCATAAGTGCGAATAGCCGCAAGGAGATAAAATAATGAAAGGTGATATCGGTGTAATTGGCCTAGCAGTAATGGGTCAGAACCTTATCCTAAACATGAACGACCACGGCTTCAAAGTTGTGGCTCATAACCGTACTGCTGCTAAAGTAGACGAGTTCCTAGAAGGCCCAGCTAAAGGTACTAACATTGTTGGTGCTTACTCTCTAGAAGAGCTAGTTGAGAAGCTAGAAGCGCCACGTAAAGTGATGCTTATGGTTCGTGCTGGTGACGTTGTAGACACGTTCATCGAAAACCTAATCCCACTTCTAGACGAAGGCGACATCATCATTGATGGTGGTAACACTAACTACCCAGACACTAACCGTCGTGTAGCGCATTGTCGTGAGAAAGGCATCCACTTCATCGGTACTGGTGTATCTGGTGGTGAAGAAGGTGCTCGTTTCGGTCCTTCAATCATGCCAGGTGGTGCGGCTGAAGCTTGGGAAGCGGTTAAGCCAATCTTCCAAGGTATCTCGGCAAAAACTGACGCTGGTGAGCCTTGCTGTGACTGGGTTGGTAACGACGGTGCTGGTCACTTCGTTAAGATGGTACACAACGGCATCGAATACGGTGACATGCAGCTTATCACTGAAGCATACCAGTTCATGAAAGATGGCCTAGGTATGTCTGCTGACGAGATGCAAGCAGTATTCGCTGACTGGAACAAGACTGAGCTAGACAGCTACCTAGTTGAAATCACTGCTGACATCCTTGGCTATAAAGATGAAGACGGTGAAGCGCTAGTTGAGAAGATCCTAGACACTGCAGGCCAAAAAGGTACGGGTAAGTGGACTGGTATCAACGCACTAGACCTAGGTATCCCACTAACACTGATCTCTGAGTCTGTATTCTCTCGTTGCCTGTCTGCTCTTAAAGACCAACGTGTTGAAGCTGAAGCTTTGTTTGAGAAGACAATCACTCCAGTTGAAGGCGACAAGCAAGAGTGGGTTGATGCACTACGTCAAGCTCTACTGGCTTCTAAGATCATCTCTTACGCTCAAGGTTTCATGCTAATGCGTGAAGCGTCGAACGAAAACGGCTGGGACCTAAACTACGGTAACGTAGCACTAATGTGGCGTGGTGGTTGTATCATCCGTTCTGCATTCCTAGGCAACATACGTGATGCGTACGAAGCAAACCCAGACATCGCGTTCCTAGGTTCTGACGAGTACTTCAAAAACATCCTACAAGGCAGCCTAGTGGCATGGCGTAAAGTAGCAGCGAAATCTCTAGAGTCTGGTATCCCAATGCCATGTACGATTTCTGCGCTATCTTTCCTAGACGGTTACACAACTGCACGTCTACCAGCGAACCTGCTTCAAGCTCAACGTGACTACTTCGGTGCTCACACTTACGAGCGTACTGACCGTCCACGTGGTGAATTCTTCCACACAAACTGGACTGGTACAGGCGGCGATACTGCTTCTACAACTTACGACGTATAATCGTTAGTTAGAATCAGTTAAGAACCTTGTTGTTCTTATTAGCTGTAAACTAGAAAACAAAAGGATGCCAACTGGCATCCTTTTTTGTTGGTTCTGCAAGAGAGTCACAGACAGCAAATTTAATACAACCCGTTAAGCGAGTGCAGCTTGTGGACTTTGCATATCACTGTATTGCTCTCGTATCGACATGAAGTAATCAAGGTTTTGCTTCAGCGCAGAGACGCACTCTGGATCAAACATCAACCCTGTATGCGCTTCAATGTAGTCCATTACCTTAGATGCTGACCATGCGTGTTTATAAGCTCGTTTACTCAGTAAAGCATCGAATACGTCTGCCAGTTAATAGCGTATGCGCTATTGCTTAACTAAAGTGCTGTTAATGATGATCTGGACGTTAAATAACCATTTTAAAATTAAATGAAAAGATAAATAGGATAACGCACATGCTTTATGCCATCATAAAGACATAAACAAGGGCAATGGAAATAATGCCCAAATGATTGAGCTAGAAGCGGTCAGTGATGACGGTGTTCTAGAGTAAATTCAAGGCCTTTAGTTGCCTTGAAAAAGGTAATGTTATGACTGAAGAAGAAAGAATCGAACTGCAACAAAATAACCCGCTACACGGCTTAAAGCTTGAAACCATGATCACTGAATTAGTGGATCATTATGGTTGGGAAATTTTAGATGCGGCAATGCGTATGAACTGCTTTAACACTAAGCCTACAGTGGCAAGCGCAGTTAAATACCTGAAGAAAACCGAATGGGCTCGTGAGAAGGTTGAAAACTTCTACCTTTACCGTTTCAAGCGCATGCCTAAAGCATCGGACATCGAATACCAGATGCCTCCGCGTTCACGTACATTCCGCCATGGGCTAGAGCCTCGTGAGCCGATGGAACTAACGGTTGAGTCTATCCATGCCTCTCAAGCTAAAGCTGCGTCTGCATTTAAAGAGCGCCGTGGCGGTAACGGTCGTAACTTCCGTCGTTAATAAGAAGGCGTCGACGATTAGTACGCCTAATTAGATAAGCGAAAAACACAAAAGGAGCCTATGAGCTCCTTTTTTAATTCGTTCGATTTAAACCGTAAATGGCTAAGCTTCGCGGTTCTTTCTTTGATTCTTCCAAAGATCGGTGACATAAACGATTGCACTGATAAGTAAGAATAGCGCTGACACAGAAAACAGAGCGGGCATTTTTAGGATCCACGCGAATGTGGCAGCAAGAAAAGCGACAAAGCAAATGAGTCGACTTGATGACATGACATGACCGAGTTTAATGTTCATAACGCCTCCTAATGAAGTCTCACTTTCGACAGGAGAAGTATCCCACCCTTGGAAAAATAAAGGCTAAAAAACAGTCTAAATTGTTATCAAATTTACTAATTAAAGGACTCGTATCACACATATCGACACGGTTATTTTATAAGTAATAAAATAGCGAGATAGGTAATGCGAGAGTCAGCTTTCCCGCTGTGTTTTCCAGTTAGAATTAGATTCAGTTTCGGGTTTAATTAGTGTCAAACCGACTTAGCATAAAACCTAGTTATTATAGAAAAAGTAAGCGGTGATCAAAAAGCTCGCGATGATCACTGTGGTTCGAACATAGTGTTGAGGGATGCGGCGAGAGATTTTTGCTGAATAATAACCACCAACCAATGTACCCAATAATACAGCCATGCCAGACGGCCAATCAATTGAACCATTGACGATAAAAAATACGATCGCTGCGAGGGAAGCACACGCGGACACGAGCAGTTTGATGCCATTCATCACGTTGATGTTGGTGTAACCAGCCAGCGCCAAGTAGCTCAATGTCACAATGCCTAAGCCTGCATTAAAATAACCACCATAAACACACACGATCAAAAGCAATACAGCGGAAAAGAACGCCCCTGCGCTGGTGGCGTGCTTATGTTTAGCGGTTACTTTCTTTAGCCATTTGTTGAGAGTGCCACCAAAGGTAAAAAGCAGAGCGGCGAACAGTAATAACCAAGGTACGGATTGGGTAAATAGCGCTTCTGGCGTGTGTAGTAGTAAAAATGCACCAATGCCGCCGCCAATTACGCATAGCCCAACAACGAGCTTGAGTTGTTTGGTACCAGATTGAATTTCGTGGCGCAGTGCGTAAGCACCACTGATGTAACCAGCGCATGAAGCAAAGGTGTTGGTCGCGTTGGCTGCTATTGGTGGAACGCCAGCAAATAACAAAGCAGGGAAAGTGATGAAGCTGCCGCCACCCGCAATGGAGTTAAGCACACCGCCAACCACCCCTGATAAGAATAGAATCAACCAATCCATAGTTTTAGAATCCAATACGTTAACTAACTGGTTACCTTACTTGAATTTGTTATGAATATCAGCGCCATGTGTGTTGTAAAGATAGGTTTGTGAGTTTGCTACCATCTTTAACCGCTGGTTTTAATTGAGGCTTTAAATGAAAAAAGGAGCCAATGGCTCCTTTCGTTGAGGTTTAGTTGATTCGATAAAGCTTTACACTTCTACTGGCTTCGCTCTAAAACTCTTAAATAGTTTCACTAGAATCGGGCTAGACAGCACCAATACCGCCAGAATAGTGAAGGTCATCGTAATAGGGCGTTCCCATAAGAAGTTCAACTCACCATCGCTGATCATCAATGCTCGTCTTAAGTTCTCTTCCATCAAGCCGCCCAATATGAAGCCTAACAGTAATGGTGCCAATGGGAAGTTGGCTAGCCTTAATGCTATCGCAGCCATCGCTACCAGTAGCATCACAAATACGTCCATCGTGTTGAATGACACCAAGTACACGCCAGTGATTGAGAAGAAGATAATCATTGGCAGTAGAACCGTTCTAGGTACCGCTAGCAGTTTAGAAATATAAGGGATTAAAGGCAGGTTCAAGATAACCAGTACGATGTTGCCAAAGTACATAGAGATGATCACTGACCAAAATACATCTGGGTGTTCAACGAACAAGCGAGGACCAGGCTGAATACCGTAGGCAATCAATGCACCAAGCATAATCGCAGTTGTACCAGAGCCCGGAATACCCAGCGTTAGTAGCGGAACGAATGAACCACTTGAAGCGGCGTTGTTTGCTGATTCAGGAGCAACAAGACCACGGATACTGCCTTTACCGAACTCTTTCTGCTTGTCTTTTGGCGCGAGGCTACGCTCCATACCGTAACTTAGGAATGCCGCAATAGTGGCACCTGCGCCCGGTAGAACACCGGTAAAGAAACCGAGAATAGAAGATCGAATTGAAACTGGTGCCACTTCTTTGAACTCTTTTTTGGTGACCTTCATGCTACCAATATCCGACATCTTTTGGCTTTCTTCCGCGCTGGTGTCTTGCTCTGGTTTTAGAATACCCATCAAGGTTTCACCCAGTGCGAATGTTGCCATCGCTAATAATAGGAAGCTAAAGCCATCCATCAGATCCGTAAGGCCAAAAGTGAACCGTTCAACGCCAACACCTTTGTCGATACCTACAGTTGATAGCATCAAACCAAGAATAGTCATCATCCACGCTTTGATTACCTGACCTGGGCCTGCAAACGCCGCTACAGCGGACAAACCTAATAGCATCAACGCAAAGTAGTCTGAAGACTGGAAGCTCAGTGACACGCTTGCTAGAGCCGGTGCGGCAATCAAAAGCATGATTGCTGAAAGCGTACCGCCTGTGAAAGAAGAGTAAGCCGCGAGAGCAAGTGCTTTACCTGCTTGGCCTTTTTGAGCCATCGGGTAGCCGTCAAACGCGGTTACTACCGTTGAAGAACAACCCGGAGCATTGATTAAGATGGATGACGTCGAGCCACCAAATACAGCGCCGTAGTACACACCAGCCATCAAGATTAGGCCAGAAGAAGGATCTAGGCCGTATGTAATCGGGATCATCAACGCGATTGCTGAAATTGGACCGAGTCCCGGTAGCATTCCAATAAAGGTACCAACAAAACAGCCAACAATTACCATCATGATGTTCATTGGCATCACGGCGGTAGAAAGTCCTTGTAAAATTCCGTCTAACATAATGTTATCCCTACCAAAGAGTGAAGATTAAACCAGGCTCTAGGTAGATATCTAAGCCTTGAGTTAATAAAAGAAAGAACGCGATAACGAAAGGAAACGACGCGCCAAATAAGACAGCTTTGCGGCGCTCACCCAGTAGGTAAAAGCCTGCAAGTAAGAAGAAGCTGGTTGCTAAAACAAAGCCAAGATAAGTCAGTCCAACACCGTACAGAGCCATTAACACCAAGAAGCCAATAAGCAGTTTCCAGTTCAGCGGCGTAGTGTCGCATGTAACTTTTTTATCCGGCTGTCCGGTTATAAGCAGGATCAACGAAAGGCCAATGCCGATAAACGTTAGCAGGATAGGTAAGGTTCTTGCTGTGAAGGGTTCGTACTCGTCACCGGGGAACAAAGGAATCAGCGTGGTTTGGTAGCCATAGCATAAACATGCAAGCATAAAGAGCATGGCTCCGATGCGATCCTTCGAAAGCAAAGATTCCTTACTCAGAAATTTGGTTGGTAAGTCCGACATATCCAACTCCATTTGGGGTGGTATAAAAAGTAAAAAAGCCGTACATGAGCGAGTCAATGAAATGTCTGGGATCACTAACCAAAGGTAAGCGAATTACGGTACTGGTTTATCAGCCACTTGCGTTTACAACGAATCGGCAAGCGTTAGTAATACGTCTACGAATAAACAAAGGAGTTTGAAGTTAACTCATGCACGGCGAAACAGGAAAGAGTAAGAGGGCACATAAGCCCTCTATGGTTGTTGGTTACTTCAAGAAACCAAGCTCACGCATTAGATCGCCCATCTGTTTTTCTTGGTCTTCTAGGAAGGCGTAAAAATCTTTGTCAGCTTTGTAGTTGTCGATCCAACCGTTACGGTCACGAACCACTTGCCACTCATCGGTTTTGTACATTTTGCCAAGCGCTACATTCCACTCGTCGATTTTTGCTTGGCTTGTACCCGGTGCCGCAAAGAAACCACGCCAGTTAGCAAATACTGTCTCGTTGCCGTATTCAGTCAGTGTTGGGATGTTAGGCGCAGCGTCAAGACGCTTTGGAGCCGTCACAGCAAGCACTTTTACTTGGCCAGACTTAGACATCTCTAGTACTTCACCAAGGCCCGTTGAAAGCAGCTGTGTTTCGCCAGAAAGCAGTGCCGCCATCGCTTTACCGCCAGCATCGTAGGCAATGTAACGTACTTTCTTCGCATCAAAACCTTCGCCTTTGAACGCTGCCGCTACTACAAGGTGGTCCATGCTGCCACGAGCTGAACCGCCAGCAATCTTCACTTTACGTGGGTTGGTTTCGAACTCTTTAACGACGTCTTCCCAAGTGTCGTACTTAGAATCCGCAGGAGCGACGATTGCGCCGTAATCGGCAATGGTTGCTGCTACCGGAGTTAGGTCACGGAAAGATTGAGGGAAGATACCTGTTAGTGAACGAACAACGATAGGCGTTGAGTTCACCATTAGCGTGTCTTCTTGGCGTTGTGCTGTTTCGATTAGGTGAGCAATCGCTTTACCGCCACCGCCACCAGACAGGTTTTGGAAAGAGACATTTTCTACGATGTCTGATTTCACCAATACATCACCCGTACCACGAGCTGTCATATCCCAACCACCACCAGCGCCGCCAGGGATTAGGAAGTGGATTTTTTCTACGTCAGCAGCAAAAGTGTTGAAAGAAAAGGTTGCTGCGATGATAGAAGCCGCAAGAGTAGGTTTCAGTGCCTTGAACATGGTTCACGTTCCTTATGTAGGGGATCTCTTCAACGGAGAGAAACTTATGTTTTATTTCCAGCTACTAAACAGATGAGTAGGATATTGCTTAGCAGATGAAGCTAAAGTTAACGGTGTGTTAATGAAATGTCTGTAATGCGGCGATATTGAGAATAAAGAACATTGGATTAATATTGTTCATAAAGTTCACGGTAACGTGTTTTTGTCCATTTACTGTTGAATGATATCTGGATTCTAAAATCGTAGTTATTGTCTCAGAATGATTGAATTTATTGACAAAGTTTGGATTTAACTAGCGTTTTCTACTCGAGTGCATTGGTTGTTGGTCTATATTGTTAGATGTGACTACGATAACTATTTCTGCAAAAGAGTCAGGTGTATAGAGGTGTTAGATTTTAGATGTGGAATAATGAGTTACTATAGTTGATATGCAACTTAAGCGGTATTGATTGCGCTAGGCTGTTAACTTTGGAGTTGGCGATTATTCAAGGATGAAATAATGGCATTAAAAAAAATTTCGTTACGCTTTACCGTTGGAACAATGTTCATACTCGCGACTGTGCTAACGGCTGTGGTTGCGGTCTCTCTTCAATACTACTTCAGTAAAAAAATGGCGACGGAGAATACTCTGTCAAAGTTGACGATGGTATCTCATGACCTGAGTGATTATATCAGCGCGATTGACTCTGACGCAGCCAACACCGCGCGTTTACTTGCTACAGTGAAACGATCTATCAGTAACAAAATATCGAAAGAAGAGTCGCGTAGTATTCTTTCTGAAGCCATTAAAGATAACCCTTTCTTTTATAGTATTTACATTGGCTCATCCGATGAAAATTTCTTCCAAATTATTAACCTAGAATCTGCCCCTGTCGTTAGAGAAAAAATAGGAGCACAACAAACGGATCGTTGGGTTGTGGTTGAGATTCAAAATATAGGGCAGGAGCGAGTCCGGACAACGAAATACTTTGACCAAGAGTTTTCCCTCAGAAGCTCAACTACGGAGCAGAGCAACTACTTTCCAACGACCAGGCCTTGGTATGTTGCTGCCAATGTTCTGTCGGTCGAAAAAACTCAGCCATATCTTTTTCAGCATTTACAAATTACCGGACAAACTTATTCTTTAGCGTTTGAGTCGAAAATCGAATCTGAAATTCAACATGTGATTGGTATTGATATTGTGCTGTCTTCTTTGGCTAACAAATTATCAGGTACGGCGCTTGGATTAGCAGAAGATAGTAAGGTTGAGTCTTTCTTATATTCGAAATCGGGTAACATTATTGCGTCTAACCTCAAGGTTAATAATCAGGAATCGGAGTTTGATGTATCAACATTGATGCTATCGTCTGAGCAGCAAGCCTTGGTTAACGATACCCCTCCGCTGTTAGTGTCTAATCAAAATGATTGGGGGCCGATGGACTTTTCAGTGGCGGGAAAACCAAACGGCTATGCGATAGACCTTCTTAAAATGATTGGTGAGATGACAGGGATCAGGTTTGAATTTGTTAATGGTTTCTCTTGGGGCGAGCTTGTCAGTAAGTTTCAAGAAGGAAGTATTGATGGCCTGCAATCGGTTCAACATTATAAAAATAATGGCATAGATGGCCTATACACGACTCCAATTTATGAATTGCCATTTTCTATCGTGACAAGGGTCGGCGCGAAGGTTGTCACTAATTATGCCGAGCTTGAGGGTAAAAAAGTTGCCATTTTATCTGGGTGGTCAATTATTCCTAAGTTGAGAGAGGATTTTCCGAACATTGATTTAGTTGAATTTGAAAACCTAGAGTCTGCATTTAATTCAATTGAAAGCGAAGAGAACTTTGCTTTCTTAGAAGCAGAACCCGTACTCTCGTTTGCATTAGATAGGTTTTTCCAGCCAGGCCTTGTTGTCAATGGGACTCTAGAAGATCTAAAACAGAACTACTCAAACCAATTCCATTTGGTGCTGCAGAGCAAGCATAAACAATTGCTCCCAATCATTGATCAAGCTATCAGTAAGTTAAGTGGTGAACAACTTGATGCCTTAGCGAAAAAGTGGCTGCATGATACCGGCTTTAATACGAATACGACGGTTCCTTATACTGAACTTTATGATTTGACTAAGGAAGCAACGGTTGAAGGCAGTATGGTAAGGGTAGAGTTGAATGGCGAGATCAAACATCTCTATTTAAAGAAAATAGACACGGGCGAACACTACTCTGAGTATTTTGCGGTATTGATTCCCGAATCTGAAGTCTTCAGTACAGTCAATAAACGTCTAGCAACCTCTGTTGGTGTAACGGTGTTACTGATGAGTTTGACGTTGCCTATTGCTTGGGCTTTTGGTGCGCCGATAGTGCATCCAATTCGCCAATTAGAGGAAGAGACTCATAAGGTTAAGCTGCGTGATTATGACAACGTGACAATTCTTGATACTCGAATCAAAGAAGTGTGGGAATTATCTGTTGCTGTAAAAGATATGGCTATGGAGATTAAACGACATGAACAGATGCAAGAGGCGTTTGTTGAGTCGTTTATCAAGCTCATCGCTCAAGCGATCGATGATAAGTCCGCTTATACGGCAGGGCATTGTAATCGTGTACCAGAACTCGGCTTGATGCTGGCTGACGCGGCGGAACAATCGCAGTCTGAGCACTTCAAAGACTTTGAGTTTAAAAATGATGACGAACGCCGTGAGTTTAGAATTGCGGCTTGGCTTCATGATTGTGGCAAGATCACGACACCGGAACACATCGTCGATAAAGGTACGAAGTTAGAAGCGAACTACAACCGAATCCACGAGGTGAGAACTCGATTTGAAGTACTTTGGCGTGATGCGGAAATCACCGCTTTGAGAAAACAACTTGATGGTACGCTATCAACGCAACTGATAGCCGATGAACTTACGGCAACGAAGCAGCAGCTACAAGATGACTTTGCCTTTATCGCTACGTCGAACGTTGGTGGTGAGTTCATGAGTGATGACAAAGTCACTCGTATTCGCTCGATAGCTGAGACGACCTGGACGCGTCACTTTGATGATCAACTTGGTCTATCACCGATAGAGGCAATGAATCGAGAGCCGAGTTCAAGTTTACCAGCCACAGAACCACTTTTGAGTGATAAGCCAGAGCACATAGTGAAAAGAGATAGGCCGTTAGAATTTGACCCGAAACATCAAATTAAAATGGATGTGCCTGAGCACTTATACAACCTAGGCGAAGTCTACAATCTGAGTATTGCACGCGGTACATTGACTGCTGAAGATAGATTTAAGATAAACGAGCACATGCTTGGCACGATTAAGATGCTTGAGAACCTGCCATTCCCGAAAGAGCTAAGTCGTGTTCCTCGCTACGCTTCAACTCACCATGAAACACTTAAAGGTACAGGGTATCCAAGGAAGCTGACTGGTGATGACCTCTCAATCCCAGAACGTATTCTGGTGATCTCTGATATTTTTGAGGCATTAACCGCTGCAGATAGGCCTTATAAGAAGGCTAAGCCAATCAGTGTTGCTGTCGACATCATGTATAAAATGGCATTGGACGAGCATCTCGATATCGAACTGTTTAGATTGTTCTTAACCAGCGGCACTCACCTGCGTTATGCAGAAGAGTATCTGAAGCCGGAACAAATTGATTTCGTTGATATCAGCAAATACCTAGATGTTACTCGTCAGATTGCTTGAGTAAAGGTGGCTTGTTAGAACGGGGTCTATGAATGAAAGGCGCACATGAGTGCGCCTTTTTTATATCTGTTTATCGGTGAACAGGTAGATCGACACAAAGTGCTCTGCGTTTGTCAAGTCTGTCTATAAGTTGTCGACACATTGGTTTCGAGTGATTTCAGGGTAGGGAAGGGTTTAGCGGCTCTTTCTTTGCTTAAATCGATAAATAACAAGTGGTTGAATTGTTTTTAGTGTCCTTTTAAGTAAGTTTTTATCGCCTATAGAAAGTACTACCTTAGTCTAAATTGTCGACAATTTGCTTGATTGTCGACAATTTAATCGTGTATTTTATGTTCATGTTATGGAATTGTTGACAATTAAGGTTCAGCAATCAGAAGTGAGCAGCGTGAATATGAATACTGCGATAAAAGATCTCACCTTAAGTGCAAACACGAAAACACGTGTGAGCGACAAAGAAAACACCAAGTCGGAAAATCTGACTGAGTACCTCGTTGAGGCGATTGTTAACGGTGAATTAGCACCGGGCAGTAAGATCTCGGAGCCTGAACTGGCTAAACGCTTCGAGGTAAGTCGAGGTCCATTACGTGAAGCGATAATGCGTGTGGAAGGACTTGGCCTGATAGAACGTATTCCACATGTTGGTGCGCGAGTTATTACTTTTTCTGCAGACAAACTGCTAGAGCTTTACGCGGTGCGAGAGGCATTGGAAGGCATGGCGGCTCGCTTAGCAGCGCGACATATTACACAAGAAGAGCTTATCGGGCTTGAAGGATTATTGTCGACACACTCAAAGCACATCGATGAAGTCGAAGGTTCTTCTTACTTTCATCAACATGGGGATTTTGATTTCCATTACCGCATTATCAAAGCGAGTCGTAACAGCAAACTCATTTCGCTGCTGTGTGATGAGCTTTATCACCTATTACGCATGTATCGCTATCAATCGCCTAGGGCTCAGTCTCGACCAAAAGAGGCGCTCGATGAACACAAATACATCCTACAAGCGATTCGTAATCGTGATGAAGAGCTAGCAGAAATGCTAATGCGACGACACATCTCGGGTAGTCGATTGCTTATAGAACAACAAATTCAATCCAAAGATCTTGATTAAGCGACCATTGGAACCTGTCAGCAGATCAGTGCTGGCGATAATCAAAAGCCGTAAGTCTTAAAGATTAGCTAGAAATAAACAATTAACCGGGAGCGTCATTATGAAGTTATCAGCAGGAGCTAAGTTCCGACAAGCTGTGCAAGACAACGAGCCATTGCAGATCGTCGGTACGGTGAATCCGTATTGCGCGATGATGGCAAAGAACTTAGGGCATCAGGCGATCTATTTGTCGGGTGGAGGTATCGCCAATGCGTCTTATGGTTTGCCTGATTTAGGTATTACGACATTGAACGATGTGTTGGTGGATGTTGAACGTATTACCAACGCGTGTGATCTGCCATTGCTGGTGGATATCGATACGGGATTTGGTGGCGCATTCAATATTGCACGTACCATTCGTGCTATGGAGAAGGCAGGCGCAGCAGCAATCCATATGGAAGACCAAGTGGCCCAGAAACGCTGTGGTCATCGACCAAATAAAGCGATTGTAAGTCAGCAAGAGATGGTCGATAGAGTCAAAGCGGCAACCGATGCTAGAACCGATGACAGCTTTGTGATTATGGCGCGTACGGATGCATTGGCGGTTGAAGGCATTGATAGCGCAATTGAGCGAGCGATAGCTTGTGTTGAAGCGGGCGCAGACATGATCTTCCCTGAGGCGATGAATCAACTCGACCAATACGTGAAGTTCTCGGCAGCTTTGAAATCAGCAACGGGTAAGCATGTGCCTATTCTCGCGAACATAACTGAATTCGGGCAAACGCCACTTTACAACTGTAATGAGTTAGCGCAATCGAGTGTCGACATGGTGCTTTACCCATTGAGTGCGTTCCGTGCGATGAATAAAGCGGCTGAGAATGTTTACAAGCACTTGTTAGTTGAAGGCAATCAGGAAGCTCTGTTGGATTCAATGCAAACCCGTAAAGAGCTTTACGAACACCTTAATTACCACGACTACGAGAACAAGCTTGATCAGTTGTTTTCAAGTGAAGGGTAAACCAGTTTCAATTAATCAAAAATCAACTTAATCCAATAACGTGAAATGGTTAGTCGCCATATCCAGTACCGATGATAAAGATCATCGGACACATAAACAGGCAGCACCAAAGAGTGCAGGCGGCTAACACAGAAAAGGAGTTCACCATGTCTGTATCTTTGAGTGATAAAGCAGCTGTCGATAAGGCTTCAACAGAAAACCAACAACAAAGCGCAAAAACAGCAAGTACACCAGTAAGCGCACCTGCAATAGGTGGTGCTGGTCTACGTGGCCAAAGTGCGGGAACTACGGCGCTATGTACGGTAGGCCAGTCAGGAACGGGTTTGACCTACCGTGGCTATGACATAACCGACCTTGCTAATCATGCTCAGTTCGAAGAAGTGGCGCATCTGCTACTAAGAGGTCACTTACCCACTGAAAAAGAGCTCGATGATTACAAAATATTGTTAGTTGGTCTGCGCGGCTTGCCTCAACCTTTGAAAGCGGCCTTAGAACTGATCCCTGCAGACGCTCATCCAATGGATGTGATGAGAACGGGCTGTTCAATGCTAGGTAATCTAGAGCAAGAGTCTGACTTCTCCGAGCAACTGCCTGCGACTGAACGAATGCTCGCGCTTTTCCCTGCCATTATTTGTTATTGGTACCGCTTTAGCCATGATGGCGTGCGAATTGATACTGAAGATCAAAGTGAAGCCTGTCTGGGTGGCTACTTCTTGAAAATGCTAACGGATAAAACACCTAGTGAACTTCATAAGAAGGTGATGCACTGCTCGCTAACCCTTTACGCAGAACATGAGTTTAATGCTTCAACCTTTGCCGCTCGTGTGTGTGCATCCACACTGTCAGATATCCACTCTTGTGTCACCGCAGCGATTGGTACGTTGAGAGGTCCTTTACATGGTGGTGCAAATGAAGCGGCGATGGAAATGATCCAAGATTGGCAAACCGCTGATGAAGCAGAAACTAACATCATGCAGATGCTTGCTAACAAAGACAAAATCATGGGCTTCGGTCATGCCATTTACCGTGAGAGCGACCCCCGAAATGCGCTAATCAAGCGTTGGTCAAAAGAGTTAGCTCAAGAGGTGGGAGATGAACAGCTTTACGCCGTTTCAGAACGTGTTGAAGCGGTAATGAAGCGCGAGAAAGGCTTGTTCTGTAATGCTGACTTCTTCCATGCATCGGCTTATCACTTCATGGACATCCCAACCCAATTGTTTACTCCTATCTTCGTGATGAGCCGCCTTACGGGTTGGACGGCACACGTATTCGAGCAAAGAGAAAACAATCGAATTATTCGTCCAAGTGCAGACTACACCGGCCCAGAACATCAAGACTGGCTGCCTATTCATCTACGTTAGTCCTCTATATCGAGCCGACTTATATATCGAGGTGACTTTTCTCTTCTTGTGATAAGGCCTCGAGAACCAACGAATAGAATTTAACAGATAATGGTGGATGTATGTCTGATGTAAAACTTGAAAGAAACCAAGATCTTGATGAAAACAAGTATCGAAAGGTTCTACCGGGAACGGGCTTAGAATATTTCGACGCTTGCGAAGCGGTAGAAGTAATATCCCCGGGCGCTTATAAAACCTTGCCTTATACGTCGCGAGTGTTGGCAGAGCAATTAGTAAGACGCTGTGATCCTGAAACCCTTGAAGACAGCTTAAAACAGATCATTGAACGCAAGAGCGACTTAGATTTTCCTTGGTATCCTGCGCGAGTGGTGTGTCATGACATTCTTGGTCAAACAGCCCTAGTAGATTTGGCTGGATTAAGAGACGCGATTGCCGACCAAGGCGGAGACCCTGCCAAGGTGAACCCCGTTGTCGAAACCCAGCTGATTGTTGATCACTCTTTAGCTGTGGAACATGCAGGCTTTGATAGTGAAGCCTTTGATAAAAACCGTGCGATTGAAGAACGCAGAAACGAAGATCGTTTTCATTTTATTGACTGGTGTAAAATCGCGTTTAAAAACGTGAGTGTGATACCTGCGGGTAATGGAATTATGCACCAGATTAACTTGGAGAAAATGTCTCCAGTGATTCAATCTAAAGAAGGAATCGCGTTTCCTGATACCTGTGTCGGCACCGACAGTCATACTCCTCATGTTGACGCTCTGGGTGTTATTGCAATAGGTGTAGGTGGTTTGGAAGCTGAGACTGTGATGCTCGGTCGTCCGTCTATGATGCGATTGCCTGATATTGTAGGCGTTAAACTGACGGGTCAACGACAAGAAGGGATAACCGCAACGGATATTGTGCTTGCGATTACAGAGTTTCTTCGCAATCAGAGAGTGGTTTCCAGTTATCTAGAGTTCTTTGGTGAAGGGGCTCGTGCACTGACCATTGGCGACCGCGCCACTATATCGAATATGACACCAGAATACGGCGCGACAGCAGGTATGTTCTATATCGATGAACAGACCATACAATACCTAAAGCTGACAGGACGCGAGCCTGAACAGGTTGAGTTAGTTGAGCTATACGCTAAGCAAACTGGCTTATGGGCCGATGATTTAGATTCCGCTCAATACGAACGTGTGCTTGAGTTTGATTTGTCTAAAGTTGAGCGCAACCTTGCAGGGCCATCCAATCCACATCGTCGTTTACCAACCAGCGAACTTGCCAAACAAGGCATCAGCCAAGCTTCTTGGAAAGAGCAACACGCTGAACAATATTCTGATGAACAAATGCCAGATGGTGCCGTGATCATTGCGGCGATTACTTCTTGTACCAATACCAGTAACCCAAGAAATGTCGTCGCCGCAGCATTGGTTGCGAAGAAGGCCAATCAGCTTGGATTAGTTCGTAAGCCATGGGTAAAAACGTCATTCGCGCCAGGCTCAAAAGTTGCCAAGCTTTATCTTGAGTCCGCCGGTTTGTTGCCTGAACTGGAAAAACTAGGCTTCGGTATCGTCGGTTATGCGTGCACAACCTGTAATGGAATGAGTGGTGCGTTGGATCCTAAAATTCAACAAGAGATCATCGACCGTGACCTATATTCAACCGCTGTGCTATCGGGGAATCGAAACTTCGATGGTCGAATTCACCCTTATGCCAAACAAGCGTTTTTAGCATCACCGCCATTGGTCGTCGCTTATGCCTTAGCTGGTACGATTCGCTTTGATATCGAAAAAGACAGCTTAGGTACAGACAGCAACGGAAAATCGATCTATTTAAGTGACTTGTGGCCGAGTGATGCAGAGATCGATGCAGTGGTCGGTGAACATGTTAAGCCTCAGCAATTCCAACAAATCTACGTGAAAATGTTCCAGCCAGACGAGGAACAGGTGACTACTGAACCGCTTTATGACTGGCGACCTCAAAGTACCTATATTCGCAGACCACCTTATTGGGAAGGAGCTCTGGCGGGAGAGCGAAGCCTATCTGGTATGAGACCTTTAGCGATTTTGGGTGACAACATCACCACAGATCACTTATCCCCTTCAAATGCGATTCTCGCTTCGAGCGCTGCGGGGGAATACCTCACCAAAATGGAAGTGCCGGAAGAGGACTTTAACTCTTACGCGACCCATCGAGGCGATCACTTAACCGCGCAACGAGCAACATTCGCCAACCCTAAGCTGTTTAACGAAATGGTGAAGTACGCTGGAGAAGTCGTGCAAGGTTCATTAGCAAGAGTTGAACCTGAAGGTCAAGTTACGCGAATGTGGGAAGCGATAGAAACTTACATGAATCGTAAACAACCCTTGATTGTCGTTGCTGGTGCCGATTATGGACAAGGTTCATCACGTGATTGGGCAGCCAAAGGTGTGCGTTTAGCGGGTGTTGAAGTGATTGTTGCTGAAGGGTTTGAACGAATTCACAGAACCAACTTGGTTGGCATGGGCGTGTTGCCTCTGCAATTCAAAGCGGGGACCAATCGCAATACCTTAGAATTGGACGGTACCGAGCTTTACGACGTGTACGGCGACATTGAAGCAGGTTCAGACTTGGCTTTAGTGATCACTCGTAAAAGCGGTGAAAAGCTTGATGTGCCAGTAACCTGTCGATTAGATACCGCAGATGAAGTGAATGTGTATAGCGCTGGTGGTGTGTTGCAGCGTTTTGCCAAAGACTTTCTTTCACAGTAGGAGCTAGTTATGAACATCAAACAGATAAAAGTACCTGCTACCTACATGCGGGGCGGAACAAGCAAAGGCGTTTTTTTCAACTTAAGTGACTTACCTGAAGCTGCGCAAGTTGCCGGAGAAGCTCGAGACGCATTACTTCTGCGCGTGATTGGTAGTCCAGATCCTTATGGCAAACAAACCGATGGTATGGGTGGTGCAACATCCAGTACCAGTAAAACCGTGATTGTTTCGAAAAGTAGTAAAGCCGATCACGATGTTGACTACCTATTCGGCCAAGTTGCCATTGATAAGCCGTTTGTGGACTGGAGTGGTAACTGCGGCAATCTGTCTGCTGCAGTGGGCCCATTTGCTATTCATAGTGGCCTAGTCGACTCGAATCGTATTCCAGAAAACGGTGTGGTCGAGGTGCGAGTATGGCAAGTGAACATAGAGAAAACCATTATTGTTCATGTACCTATCGCTGGTGGCGAAGTTCAAGAGTTAGGTGATTTTGAACTCGACGGTGTGACTTTCCCCGCCGCTGAGATCCAAGTTGATTTCCTAGACCCCGCCGATGCGAGTGGCTCTATGTTCCCAACAGGGAATGTTGTCGATTTTTTAGATGTTCCCGATCTGGGTTGCATCAAAGCGACATACATTAATGCTGGGATACCCACCATTTTTGTTGATGCTGAATCGGTTGGCTACCAAGGCACTGAACTTCAATCAGATATCAATAGTGATACCAAAGCCTTGGCTCTGTTTGAATCCATACGAGCACATGGTGCAGTAGCAATGGGTCTTATTGATTCTTTAGAACAAGCTGAATCACGTCAACATACACCTAAAGTCGCGTTTGTTGCTAAGCCTCAAGCGTACCAAGCTTCCAGTGGTAAATCGGTTTCTGTCGAAGATACTGACCTTCTGGTGCGTGCTTTGTCTATGGGGCAACTGCATCATGCCATGATGGGTACGGCTGCGGTTGCTATTGCTTCAGCGGCAAGTGTTCCTGGCACCTTAGTGAACTTGGCAGCCGGTGAGGGAAGTCGTGATTTCGTGACCTTTGGACACCCGTCAGGAACCTTAAAGGTAGGTGCGAAAGCGCTGCAGGCCGAAAGTGGGTGGAAAATAGAGAGGGCGATTATGAGTCGTAGTGCCCGAGTGATCATGGAAGGTGCCATTCGTGTGCCTTTTCCCAAGTAAAGCGATTGTCGTGAACGGTTAAATGTTCACGAATACAACGCTGAGAAAAGAGTGCACCCAAGTGAAACTGTTAAAAGCTAGTCGCTTGGACTAATGGATAAATCATGGAGGAGGCACTATGTCTGCTACGAATCGAATGACTAGAAAAACAGATTACATCACCGAGTATCAATGGGCGAGGGAAGACCCAAATTCGTTTTGGGAAACACAATCACAAGCGATAGATTGGTTTGAACCACCAAAAACGATATTACAAACTGACGATAACGGAATTGAGCGTTGGTTTCCTGATGGGGTGATGAACACCTGCTGGCTCGCGCTGGATTATCATTGTGAAAATGGGCGAGGTGACAATACCGCACTGATTTACGACTCTCCAGTTACAGGAACTCAATCCTCGTACACTTACAATCAATTGCGTAACCAAGTGGCTAAAGTCGCTGGTATGTTAGCCACGCAAGGCGTTACCAAAGGTGATCGTGTGGTGATCTACATGCCAATGATTCCTGAAGCGGCGATGGCAATGTTGGCCTGTGCACGACTAGGTGCGGTGCATTCGGTGGTGTTTGGTGGTTTTGCCCCTCATGAGCTTGCCGTTCGAATTGAAGATGCCGAGCCCAAGGTGTTGATTACTGCATCCTGCGGTGTCGAGATAAATAAAGTCCTGCCATATAAGCCGATGGTTGATCGAGCGATCATGGACAGCCGATGGAAGCCTGAGAAAGTGGTGGTATTCCAAAGAGAGCAGTCTCTAGCCGAATTGAACAACGAACGTGATGTACTTTGGCAGCAAGCTGTTGAGGATGCTTTGCCTCACGTATGTGTGCCTGTTCTAGCGACTGACCCACTATATATCTTGTATACATCAGGGACGACGGGTAAGCCAAAAGGCGTGGTGCGCGATAATGGTGGTCATGCGGTCGCGATGAAATACTCGATGAGCACTATCTACGATATGCCGCAAGATGGTGTGTTTTGGGCGGCTTCTGATGTCGGCTGGGTAGTGGGGCATTCCTATATTGTGTATGCGCCATTGATTCATGGTTGCACAACCATCTTGTTTGAAGGAAAGCCAGTTAGAACGCCAGATCCGGGGGCATTCTGGCGTGTGTGTGAAGAGTACAACGTCGATGTGTTATTTTCTGCGCCAACAGCGTTTAGAGCCATTAAGAAAGAAGATCCTGAAGGCGAGTTGCTCACCAAGTATGACTTATCATCGCTCAAGTCGATTTTCATGGCTGGCGAGCGCTTAGACCCGCCAACATTGGATTGGGTCGAGTCTCATACCAATAAACCGGTTATCGACCACTGGTGGCAAACCGAAACGGGTTGGGCTATTTCTGCCAATCCAACAGGGCTTGAATCTTTGCCTGTAAAAGCGGGTTCTTCAACCAAGCCAGTACCCGGTTACCAAGTGGAGATCCTCAATGAATTGGGTGAAACGGCACAGCCTAATCAGCAAGGCTTTGTTGCACTCAAACGTCCACTACCACCCGGTTGTCTGCCAACGGTTTGGCGTAATCATGATCGATTTGAATCTGGCTATCTGAGCCAATTCCCAGGCTATTATGTTTCTGGGGACGGTGGCTATCTTGATGAAGATGGGTATCTATTTATCATGGGCCGTATCGACGATGTGATAAACGTAGCGGGACACCGTCTGTCGACGGGAGAAATGGAAGAGATCGTGGGTGGTCACCCAGCCATTGCAGAATGCGCGGTAGTCGGTATTCACGATGACTTAAAAGGACAACTTCCATTAGGTCTAGTTGTGTTAAAAGATGGCGTAAAAGTTGATGGCATTGAGTTACAAGCGGAGTTGGTTGGCAAGGTTCGCAATGAGATTGGCGCGGTCGCGTGTTTTAAGCAAGCCTTGGTTGTTGAGAGATTACCTAAGACGCGCTCCGGTAAGATTTTGCGCAGAACCATACGACAGATCGCAGAAGGTGAACAATATGTGGTGCCTTCGACGATTGACGACCCTACCAGCTTAACTGAAATTGCTGAAAAGCTCGGTAAATAGACGTCGCAGTTTAGGTAATATCATCTTTGGCTTGTTGATTAATGCATAACCCAGCGTGATAGTTTACCTAAACTCTACTTTATTCATCCGCTTATCCATTGCGTTTACTATGACCTCATTATGAATCCCACATATTGAGGTCTTTTTATGCGAGCTTACTTTTTGTTGATTGCTTTACTGGTCAGTGGTGCTGCTAGTGCCAGTATTTCAAAGGATGAAGCGAGTAGAGCGTTGTTAGAGCCATTGAGTCATCCCAAGATATTTAAATGTGTATCAAAGACTGGCGTCGATCTCTATCAAGCGGTTTTTGATATTGGTGTGGGATATGAAGCCGACCCTATTAACTCGAAGATGATCGTTAATTCAAGGAAAGGCCGCTACGAATATCAAATCTTAGGCGCAGTAAGGTCTGAAAGAGCTGGTGAAATTGTCGTGTTAACTCGCCATGTGGGAGACGGTGTTAAAGTTGCGGCTATGATTGATGACGAAAATGGCAAGATACTGGGGATCGGCGATAAAAATCATTATCGAGATTGTGGTGTTAGGCCACCACCTAGCGTAGCAAACATGCAAAACTTTTGGTCTAAAGGCTAAGAGATATGTGAAAGGCAAGAATTATAGAGAAAGCGCGATTGAGGCGACCTTATTGGTCGCCTTTTTTGTTGGTGAGGATAAAGCGAGCTCAAAGCTATATATCATTAATCAGTTATGCGATGGCTGAATAATACATAGCTGAACATGATGTATCGTCTAAACGTGGCTTTATTTATCTCATTAACGGCTCTGCTTAAGATGGTTCTACTCAAAACGAAGAACTAAGCGAGACTCCTATGAAATTCACTAAACCTTTTCTTTTAGCGACACTGATTGTGACTCTTTCTGGTTGCGCATCACCAGCAATGGATAACGAAAATGAGAATGCCGCACGTAATCGTGGTGCGGTAGGTGGTGCTTTATTAGGAGCAACAGCCGGCGCTCTAACTGGAGATGCGAGTTTAGCCGTTAAGGGCGCTGCATTAGGTGGTGTGACCGGTGGTGTTGCGGGTTCAATGAAAGATACGGACGATGCAAGAAACGCACAACGAACCCAAGTTACTGCTGATGGTCTAGCGCAAGACAATCGCACTGATGCAGAAAAGCGAGTTGCGGAAGTAGAGGCGGAAATTAAGCTTATTGAACTGGAACAACAGCTTGCTGATCTCAAAGAAGAGAAAGAAGATAACGGTGCATAAAGCTGAGGCTACAGCAAAAGCCACAGCAAAAAACATAGCTTCGATATTCGTTTAATTCAAAATCATTCAAACAGAATGGCCACGTAATGTGGCCGTTTTTGTATCTAAAATACACACTTCAAACAATGAATTAATTCAATAACTTGTATAGATACTCACGCCAAGTAAACTAGACTCAGTTTAGATATTAATTTGGTTTGAGAAGCGCAATAGTCATGAATGTCACCTTAAGGGCCGCAAAGCACGCGGATTTAGAACAACTTAACGAGTTAATGTTCGATCTCCACCATCACCACCACCTTGCTAGCCCAGAGCACTTTAAAACGGCAGAAGAGATTGAGCAGGAAAAAAGCATTGCACGATACTTGGATGACCCTGAATGTTTGGTTTATGTGGCATTAAAAGGAGAGCTCATTGTTGGCTTTATCTCTGGGCATTTTTGTGAGCTTATCTCAACGGTCAGCAAACCAGTGCCGATGGGAAGTGTCGATGAACTGTTTGTCTTGCCTGATTATCGAAAAGAATCGATTGCTGAAAAGTTGTTTAACAAAGTTGAAAGTACTTTTGATGATTATGGGGTTGAACAAGTCTTTGTAGAAGTTTGGGACTTTAACTCGCCTGCCAAGGACTTCTATCAAAAAATGGGGTTCACACCTCACATTCAATGGATGAGGAAGGCTTTGCACAAAACGTAGACAGCGATTTTGTGTGGCTTTGATTACAATAGTTCAACTGCAACAGCAGTCTTCAATATTCTTCTATTATTTTTTAGGTAAACTCGTTGGTTATTCGATATTTATTAGTTTTCATACTGTCTCTTTTGAGTACTACTTCCGCTTGGGCAAACGACACTTTGCCCGATCATATCGCGGGCGCCTTGTGTGTAGTACGTGCTGATAACCAAATCGTGTTGGTTGATGAGTTGATCACCGGTCAATTGTCTCTACCGGGAGGCACTGTTGTTTCAGGTGAGCCGCCAGCCGTCGCGGCGCAACGTGAAACGTGGGAAGAGGCTGGTTTGTCGGTAACGGTCGGTGATGTGCTAGGTTATACCGACAGTGCCGTCGTGTTTGATTGTATTTCTGACTCTGAAGTGATCAGTTACAAGGCTCGAAATGAGTTAGGTGGCTTTGAGCTGCCGATTTGGTTTGCTCCTCATTATGGCGTGGAAGTCAGCCGAGCGATGTTACTTCCTCCTACTGAATTGCAAGATCACCAATACCGCTACCCAGAACAGTGGTCTGAGATTAACGAGCTGTTTTTATCTGCGACAGATCAACCGGTGACGTATGTGACTGAGCTGGTGGGCGCGGCACCCAAAGTCCATCAAGTTGAATTAAATTGGATTGTGTCACTTCAAAACACGTTCGATAAGATGCCAAGCGTATTTGCGAATACTGTGCTTTTGACTGACTTGTTGGCCAAGCCATGGGTCTTCATTGTGATATTGCCGTTAATTGCTTGGTACTTTGGCCGTAACTTCGCGTTGAAGTTTGGCTTCACTTTGATCTCGGTGACACTACTTACTTTAATCGCGCACCAAGGTTTTGGTTTTCCACGTCCACACGCTTACTTGCCAACATTGAAACTGGTGATAAGCAGTGGGTATAGTTTTCCAAGTCTGTTGGCTGCCTTGTGGGTCAGTTTAACCTTGTTAGTCTTTTGGAAACTAAAGCGCCTCTTGGAGCAAAAAGCCATTCTGGTAGTGCTCGCTGGCCTGCTGTGGATCATGCTATTTAAGTCTTATTCAGGTAGTGCGTTTTTTAGTGATGTATTAATGGGTGGCGTATTAGGCGCTTTAACGATGTGGCATATCGTGAGATTAGACGCGAAACCGGATGTTGATATTAGCGCCTTATTGAGTTCTAAAGGTGTTTGGTGGGCATTGTGCTTACTGTCGATTGTTCTGACGGTGATATGGCCACTGCCAACATTCTCATTCTGGGTGGCGATTGTGATGACGATTGCATGCCTAGTGACGTTAACAGACTCGAAACCTTTGGTTGGTCAGTTCTCATTCAAGATCGTTCTTGGAGTGATGGCGATGTTGTTAGCGGGAAATCTGCTGATTAGCTGGGCTGGAAGCTTTGTCTCTTTCAGCGGTATTGCTTCATTTATTGTTGAAACGTTACGTTTCCCAATCTTGATTCTGTTTGGTGTGGTGGCATTTCGTCTGCCATGGAAAAGAGAGTAAGCGACTCGACTAACACAAAATCAAAAAGGCTGTGCAGTGCACAGCCTTTGTCATTTCTGAAACAAGCAAAAAGTAATTCTTATTAGAACCTGTTGAGCGTTTATGAGTTGAAGATAAACTTCTCAATCGCGACCGCTACACCATGGTCGTCGTTGCTAGCTGTGATGTGATCCGCCAGTTTCTTGGTTTCTTCCATTGCGTTTTCCATTGCAATGCCAAGGCCTGCGTATTCAAGCATATGGTGATCGTTTTCAGCATCACCCATGCAGATGACTTCTTCCGCTTTAATGCCTAAGTGTTTCGCTATCGCTTCAATACCGACACCCTTGTTTGATTTCGGGTTTAGGAACTCTAAGAAGAATGGTGCACTTTGTACGATAGTAAACTGAGTCTTAAGCTCTTGTGGCAACTTACCGATGATTTCAGTCAGCTTGCTTGGTTCAGCGACAATCATAGTTTTGATGATTTCGTGGTCATCTTCTAGTTGAGAAAAGTCGAACTCGGTTATATCTAAGCAATTAATACGCGCTTCAATACCAGTGTACTCATTGTTCTCAGGTGTGATTAAGCCGTGGATCTTGCTGAAAGCATGGACATAACCACCAAGCTGTTCAGCGAGGGCAGCAATCTCTTTTGCGGCTTTACCGTTGCTGATCTCACTGTGAATGATCTCTTTTGTCGATACGTTCTGAACCATAGAGCCGTTGTAGAAGAGTACAAAGTCATCTTCGCCGTCAATCGAAAGCTCATCTAATTTGCTTTGCATGCCTTCTAAAGGGCGACCAGAAGCGAGAACTACTTTCACACCTGCAGCTCGTGCTTTGGCGATTGCGTCTTTGTTCTCTTGAGAAATCACTTTTTCACTGTTGAGTAGTGTGCCATCCATATCAAGAGCAATCAGTTTGTACATGTTGTTCCTTACTAAAAAATTAAAAGCTAACGAAATCTATGGGCGAAAGGATAAGGGAACTTGAAAGTTCAGGCTAGGGCTTTGATCAACTCATTTATCAGTACTCATTTGTTTGACCAAAAGGGGGAAGTGCTTTAAGGTCTGCGGTTGATTAATTTCATCAAATGATTGAGCTGAGGGAAAGTTGTACAAGATTAATGAAATGTTTGAAACCATTCAGGGTGAGGGCGTGTTTACTGGCGTTCCCGCTGTTTTTGTTCGTCTGCAAATTTGCCCAGTGGGCTGTTCTTGGTGTGATACCAAGCAGACCTGGGAAGCGTTGCCAGAAGAGGAAACCAGCCTTGGCGATATTATGGTTAAGACAGAAGATTCACCTACTTGGTCAGCAATCGATGCTCAAGGAATCGTGAATGAATATATCAAGCAAGGTTACACTGCTAAGCACATTGTGATTACTGGTGGTGAGCCATGCATTTATGATCTTGTTCCTCTTACTGAAGCGTTTGAGCAGCACGGTTGTCGCTGTCAGATTGAGACTAGCGGAACATCAGAAGTTAAAGCCACACCGGACACTTGGGTTACGGTGTCACCGAAAGTGGCGATGAAAGCGAAACTGGAAATCTTAGATAGCGCCTTGCAACGTGCTAACGAAATTAAGCATCCAGTAGGTACAAGCAAAGACATCGAACAACTTGACGGTTTATTGGAGCGAGCAGCAGTTCCTAACGACACTGTTATCGCTCTGCAACCAATCAGCCAAAAAGACCGCGCTACTCAGCTTTGTATTGATACCTGCATTGAGCGCAATTGGCGCTTATCAATACAAACTCACAAATATTTGAGCATCGCATAGGTTGTATTTTTACTGGGCAAGATAAGTCGCTAGTAGAAGGTTCTCGTAAGGATTTAAGATGAAAAAAGCAGTGGTAGTATTCAGTGGTGGTCAAGACTCAACAACGTGTCTTGTTCAAGCATTAAAAGAGTATGATGAAGTTCATGCGATTACGTTTGATTATGGTCAGCGCCATAGACTCGAGATTGAAGTTGCTGAGTCATTGTCGAAAGAGCTTGGTGTGAAAGCGCACAAAGTGATGGATGTGACTCTGTTGAATGAACTGGCTATCAGCTCTTTGACTCGTGACGATATTCCTGTGTCTCATGAGCTGCAAGAGAATGGGCTGCCGAATTCATTCGTTCCTGGTCGTAATATTCTATTTCTGACTCTAGCGGGTATTTACGCTTACCAAATCGGTGCTGAAACCGTGATTACAGGTGTGTGTGAAACAGACTTTTCTGGTTACCCTGATTGTCGTAATGACTTTGTGAAGGCGATGAACTCTGCACTTGTACAAGGTATGGACAAGCAGCTTGATATCAAAACACCGCTAATGTGGTTAAACAAGGCTGAGACATGGGCGCTAGCAGACCAGTACTCAGCACTTGAACTTGTTAGAAACAAAACACTGACTTGTTACAACGGCATTGTTGGTGATGGCTGTGGCGATTGTCCGGCATGTGAACTGCGTAAAGTTGGCCTTAACGATTACCTCGGTGATCGCGAAAGCATCATGGCTGAGTTGGTTCGCAAACAGGCTGAGAATAAATAATTTCAGGTAAATCAATCGGTTCGTTATATGCATCAATAATGCAGTTTCGGCCGTTGCTTTTGGCTTGATAGAGTGCTTGGTCGAGCACTGAATACAAGTCATCAAAGTCACTTAATGCGTTTGAGGTTGCTAGATAAGCAAAACTCGCGGTCACATTAAGTGACTTTTTGCTTTCTGATAAAAAGACAGTGCTTGAAATGGCGTAGTGCAACTCTTCAACGCGTTCTCGTACCTCTGCTGGTGGGGTATCGGTTAACATGATGACAAATTCTTCACCCCCTAAGCGACCAAACAATTCACCATTCACTAAGTGTTTTCTAATTTGATCACTAATATGGACCAGTGCTCGATCACCAGTAGGGTGCCCATGCTCATCATTAATCTTCTTAAACTTATCTAGATCGAGCAGCACGAGCACATGCTGTTTGTCCGTCCCTTTACAGCGTTTCACTCTTTTGATTCTTCGAATTATCTCAGTTCGGCTATATGCTTTCGTTAAGCCATCAATTGCTGTTTTTGCGCGAACCGTTTTGTTTATCAATACCGTGAAGCTTGCAGCGCAAAGCAACAGAATAACAACGATGTTGTACATCCATCTTTGATGTTCCATTTTTTCAATTTGAACGCGGTCGAGTTTCGTCTGATGTGTCAGGAAAGAGCTTTCTAGTTCTTGTTCATATTTGGCGTGCGTCAGGCCGAGCGCTTCGAGTGCGAGTCGATTGTCGATATCTCTAGCTTCCATTTGTATTGACGAGTATCGCTGGTAGAAATAGAAAGCTTGTTGGTAATCGCTGAGTGATTGATGAATATCAGAAAGCTGAAGAAGTGACTGCGCGATGTATTTATGCCTTGTGACTTGTTCAGCTAATTCTAGCGCTTGTTGAGCATAGTTGAGTGCTTCCGTTGGCAGTTTCTGTTCTTCGAACATATCGCTGATCGCCAAGTAAGCATTGATGCGAATGACATCATTGCTCAGTTCGCTCGAAGCTGAAAGAGACTCAATTAGGTAGGTTCTCGCCACATCATAGTTTTTCGTTTGAGTGTACGCTTTTCCTAAGCCAAGACTTGTGAGTGCAATACCGTAGCTATGCGACGTTGAGCTCAGCAGTGTTCTTGCTGTCTGAAAGTGGTGAATTGCTAGTTCACTTTGCTCTTGGTTAAGGTAGAGATCCGCAAGGCTGTGATGCACTTGTGCTTTCATTAAATCTGAAGCGTTTACTCTGAGAATGAGAGCTTGCTCTAGATACTCCGCCGATTTTTCATATTGCTTTAATTCTTTGAGCAAGTTACCCACATCGTTGTAAACCCCTGAAATATCATGCCCTTGTGGAAACACGTTTATTAGTGATAGGTAGGTGTCTAGTGCAGCTTGATAGTCACTGCGGAAATGATGATTGTTCGCGATGACTCGATAAGTCCCGAATTTTGGTAATACAGGGTCAGCGATGTCATGTAAATCTGACTGAAGGGCAGAGCAGTAATAGTTCGCTTGATGGTATTTAGCTTGCTCGTTAAGCGATCGGCATAGCTGGTACTTTAGTAAGGCTTTACCAGTTAAATCACTGCGAGATTGCATTTTCGCCAAAAGTGTTAGAAAGCCTTGTTGTGCTTGTTCATATTGGCCTTTGCCGTCTTTCCTCAGAGCAGAAATAAACGCTGTTTCTATCGCTTGGTAGTCATTGTCGTTTGAAGCGATTCCGTAGAACGGCTGATCTCGGTGGCTCATGTATTGATACAGAAGAGACGCAAGGTAAAGCTTATCTCCATAAACCGTTGAGCCGATGTAGCGTGTTTGCAGCATGTTTAATGCGCGCTCAGGAGAGTGGTTTAAAGTAGAGAGATAAAGCGCGTTCCAATCAGCATTTGGAGTAGAGCTTAGATTGGAGGTATAGACTGGTGAATTGTGGTCACGATCTGATGTTGATACTTGGCTATAAGAACAAAAGCTAATGAATAGTAGAAAGGTAACAAAAACGAAGTGATTCACAAGAGACGATCAATCAGATAAAGAACGATATTCTATTATTAGTTTGATGTTGCTTCAAATTTTGAATGGTGCGACTACGTGGTTATGCGAGGTAGGTCTCTAATTTATTGATACTAATCAGAGGTATATCGGTCGCGCGAATCGTGCGACCGATATCGGAAATTAGATGTATAATTTCGCTAGGTCAGAAGGCTCAAGTTCTTTGCCTTCTAATGTTGCATTCCAGTTAGTACCAACAAGAACGCCGTCTTCAGCAAGAGTCAGTAACCAATCTTCTACAAAGATATCTAGTGGAATTTCTAATACTTCAAAGTCAGCCCACTCTTCAACGTTGTGAGTTTGAGCATCTTCTTTTGAAGACCAGAATGGCATCACTTCGCTGTTTTCGAATTCACTTGAGTCACATGCTAGCCAACCTTCTTCGTTGCGAAGGCCCCATACCAGTTTAGTTTCTTGTGTTTCAGAAACGAAAAGTTCTAGATTTGCTTGAGTATCAGCTGTTAGTTTGCTCATGGATTAATTCTCTATGTTGATAACGTGGCAAGATTAACATTATAGACGGCTTAGGTATATGCTATTCAAGGAATTATCACCATACTGAAACGTTAACTTAAGATAACGTTTCAGTATGGTAAAAGCTGGGTACGCCTACTTTTTAATTTTGGTGAAGATGTGCCATTCTTCTTTGATATTACCCTTAAATCCAACAACGGAAGCAACAACTTTTCGATGTAGTGCGTGATTGATTTGGGTGTCATCACTGCTGAATTCAGAATCACCATGACCTACGATGCTGACTCTAGATGGCTGAATACCGTTGCTAATTAGCGCTCGTCTTACATGTGATGCACGTTCTTTCGAAAGCTTTAGGTTATGTTCCGCGTTACCTACTTTGCTGGCATAACCTTGCAATTCAATGCTGGTACTTTCGTAGCGCTTTAAAAATGCCGCCATTTGGCGTATGTGCCCTAGAAAGACAGGGTTTATTTCCGTTGAATTATTAGCGAAGAGTATATGCAGCTCTTTCTTTTCCGATGACTCGAAATATGATCCACAACCGTCGTTATCGATCTCGGCACCAATTTGTGTATCGGGACATAAATCTCGCGCGTTTATTACACCGTCATTGTCATCATCTTGAAGATCGTAAATTTGAGTGGCCGGCGGTAGAGCGCGATATTCGAATTCATCTTCGTTGTTTTCAGCTAAAACATTGGCAGATACAACCATGAAGCAAAGCGATAATACTGTGTTGGTAAGCTTCATTAATATTCCACCTTTTCATTCCATTCTTCTGGGATCTCAACTCGTAAACCTATGAGTAGGTTACCAGTTGCGTTCATTACGCGATATTTTGCGTATTGCTCGTCATACTTAGCATCTAAATAGCCTTTACGAGCTTCGAATAATTCATTCTCAGTGTTAAGTAAGTCGAGAAGGGTACGTTTACCGATACGGTATTGTTTCTCATATGAGATTACCGTGTCTGATGCCGAGTCTACGTGGTCAGATAGGAACTCTTTTTGCTGAACCGTTAAATCAAGTGCGCTCCATGATAGACGTAGACTCTCTTCTACATTGCGGTAAGTACTTTCGCGAAGGTCCTTGGCTTTGTTGAGTTGGTAGGCTGCACTTTCTGTGCGGTCTTGATCCGAACCACCATTGTAAAGGTTGTATCTTAAACGAACCATGGCAGAAAACTCATCGCTGCTGCCTTCTGTACCACCGGCGTCATCACGCCAAGTTTGAGCGGCTTCAAAAGAAACAGTCGGGTAGTTGGTACTCTTAGATTGTTTGTATTGGAACTTCGCTGAGTCAACATCGGCTTGTGCAATCTTAATGACTGGATGCTGGTTAAACGCTTTTGCCAACGCACCATCAACGGTATAAGGAATTGCACCCGCATCTGCGCGAGGGAAAGTTAACCCTAAAGGAGATTGACCAACAAGTCTTTTAAACTGAGTATGCGTATCAAAAAGGTTGTTTTGAGCAGCAAGCAAATTCCCGTGCGCTTTCGCAATACGAGCTTCAACTTGTGACATATCTGCGGTTGAACCAATACCTGATTCCACGCGCTTACGAATATCGTTATATATCTCTTTGTGCGTCGCTAAGTTACTTTCCGAAAGAGAAAGCACTTCATAGGCTTTCACTGCATCAAGATAAACCTTTGTTACTTCTAAAGCGATGTCTTGCGCGTTAGATAGTAGTTGATAGCGCACGGACTCTGCATCAGCCGCAGTACGGTCAATATCATTGGATGTATTAGCGCCATCCCATATTAACTGGGTCAAGGTGATCGTTGCTTCTTTTCTAGTCAGATCGGTAGTGTCTTGGTTGGTTGCTAGATCAGTATGTTCATAACCAATCCCACCATCTAAGTCTATACTTGGTCGATAAGCACCACCAGAAGCGTCGTTAAGATAACGCTTACTGATATATTCGTTATAAGCACTTTTGATTTCAGGGTTGCTTTCTAATGTAAACGCAACGGCTTGCTCTAAGGTTTGTGCTGTTGTCGGCAAACTTAGCGCTATAGCTAACCCTAATGTTGTCGTTTGAATGTAATTCAATTTCCATCTCTCCAAATTGGACTGCATCTAAACCTACGCTTTTTAATGTGCTAGATACGAAATTTAGATGAACCGCCAAAAAAATAACGTTCGCTCGAGAAGCTACCGTAAATGGTTGTAAAGTTGTTAACAGTTTGCTGTGCGTTTTATGATGATTTTGAGAACGTCAATTTTACGTTTTTAGCTCTGTTATTTTTCGCAAACACAATAACTTATATTGATAGTGTGAGCACTTTCATTATTGTGTGATGTGATCAGCGTCATTACCTTGTCACTCGGTATGTTAAATGTACGATTCATAACTAGGAATTATGTGATGTTAAATGTTATATTTCGGCTAATATTATAAATAAGATGTCACAAAGTTGACGTGACAAGCGAAAATGGTTTTTAGGGGTTGATATGGACATTACAGCATTGAATTTGACCGGTGCTCTTGCATTGGGTCAGCGCATTGTTATTTCAGTTGATGGCACGGTTAGAGTACTCGAAGAGGGAGAGCCTCTACAGGCTGGAGATGTAACTCTTGAATCTCAAAATGGACCTAATGAACCTCAGGTATCAGTTAAGCGTTTTTCACCTGAAGACGGTGAAGTTGAACTAGACCAGGATATCGCAAATATTTTTGCCGCATTAGAAGAAGGTGAAGACCCTACTGAGTTAGGAGATGAGTTCGCTACCGCTGCTGGTCAAAATGGTTCTAGCTTGGCAACTAGTGGGACTGTAGAGCGAGACGGTGAAGAAACGATCCCAGCAACCGAATTTATAACAACGGGATTTGAAGCGCTGGGCATGTCGCGAACTCAAAGCCTGAGCCTTCTAGAGCAATTCCGTTCGTTTGAGCAAACTAATAGCGCCCCTACCTTTGTTGATACCAATAACTCGCCTGTCGGTGACACTCTCTCATTTACAACCGATGAAGATACTCCAGTAAGCGGAACGTTGTCAGCATCAGATGAAGATGGCGATTCGCTGTCTTTCGTTAAGTTCACCGATCCATCAAACGGTACTGTCGTTGTCGATGAAAATGGTGATTGGACTTATACCCCCAACGAAAACTACAACGGTACCGATAGCTTTACGGTTATCGTCGATGATGGAAATGGTGGTACTGACACAATTACGGTTAACGTTGGCGTAACTCCCGTAAATGACGCGCCGATAGGTAATGACCTTTCAGTAACCACCGACGAAGATACCCCAGTAAGCGGAACGCTAAACGCAACAGATACGGACGGAGACTCGTTAACATTCTCAAAAGGCACAGATCCGTCAAACGGTTCTGTAGTCGTTGATGAAAATGGTAATTGGACCTATACGCCAGACGAAAACTACAACGGAAGCGATAGCTTCACCGTTGTAGTTAGCGACGGGAATGGAGGCACAGATACTATTACTGTTGATATTGGCGTGACGCCTGTAGATGACGACTCTTTATTTTTTAACCAAGAACTAAGTTATACGGAAAACCAAGTGGCGGGCGCGGTGGTGGGTACCTTG